>NZ_JBSSAB010000005.1:0-106465 GCF_054058195.1 Thermostichus sp. OS-CIW-29 | reverse complement strand
TACAACTCTTTGCCGCAAATCCAAAGAATGAGTCGGCATTCCTTTCTCTCCTTCCTCTTGAATACCTGTACCCTATTTTAAATTAAAAGGCTGTACTTGCTCTGGAGATCTTTCTGGCGTTTCCTTTGCCATTGGCGAAACTCTTTCTCGTAGCGTTCACCCTCCGTTTGGTAGGCGTTCCAGCCCTTGAGGGCAACGGTCAAGCCCCACCCCATGAGGATAAACAGCGACCAAGATAGCCCTCCACCGGAGAGCCAGTCTAAGCCCAGCAAAAAGCTGTTGACAATTCCATAGCGGCCCAGCAGTTGGTAAAACTGCCGACGGCGGTAGCGCTGGAATTCTCGGTGTTGGCTGTTCAGCTCTTGCCAGGCCTTCCATTCCTGCTCGGCCAAGTCCAGCTCTTGGGGGGAGATCCCCAGTTCGGCAGCCATCTCCTGCAGTTGGGAGCGGGTGAACTCGCCCAGGCGTGGCTGGCGGGCAATGGCCCGCTGGAGGATCTGCTGCACGTCCTCTTGGCTGTACCGGGATCCCGACATTTGGCTGACTTACATATAACTTCGTAAACTTTATATCTCTTAGTTTGGGCTAGCTGGATCTTGCGCCTTATGAAGCTCCCTCCGCCGCGGGATCCCAACCGTTAGACTAAACCTAGACTGCGAGCCTCCTTCTCTGGGGTTAAGTGTCCCTGTACTGCCTGTGATCTGTGCTTGCCAGTAGGGTTATGGCCTCCACCCGCTCTAGATCTTACCTTCGCCAGAGTCGTACCTCCCTATTGAGCGATCTGCTGCAGGCTTTGCCGCACCTGCGCCCACAACTGTATTTCAAATCCTCTTTGGTTGCCCTCAGCCACGCCATTGAGGATCAGGTGCTGCAAGGGCAGGGATCCCCGTGGGTATTCGCTAACTTTCAAAAGGAGCGCTACTACCGCCAGGAGGCACGGCGCTACCAGCGCATCAGCGCAATGGCCCAAGACGTGTTTGTGTTGGCGACCCCAGAAAAGGATTTTGCTCAGACAGACCTGCCCTACCACACCATTCCCTTGGATCCAGAGGATCCCTTGGTGCAGGAGTGGCACTTGATCGTCATCGATGCCCACTATGCCACCTGCCTCGTGTGTCGAGAACGCTTGCAGATGCAGCGGGAGCGTCCTTGGCAAAGCAGCGATATGGATGCAGCTCGCCAATTTGATGGGATCTGGTCATTTGATCGTCAGATTACAGTCCAAGCGGCTTTGGCCCTGTTGCCCAAGATCCTCAGTTACCGACCGGATCTGGAACCTCGCCTTGAGCCCCTTCGCCAGTACCTCAAGGGATCCCCGCAAAACTCCGCCAGCCAACTGAATCCAGGCCCCTTTACCGAGCGGCTGATCACCTATCTCCAGGCAGGGCAATACAAACTGCAGCGGGCCTACCGCACCATTCGGGTGCAAGAGCGCAAAGAGCATCTGATCAACCGCATCAGCAGTGCCATTCGCCAGTCTTTGGATCCCGGCGAGATTTTGGCAATTGCTGTGCAGGAGCTGGGGCAGGTGGCAGAGGTGGGGCGATGTTTGATCTACCGTTACGATGGCCAGGCCCCTGCTGTTCAGATTGAGCAGGAGTACCGCACCCTAACGATGGGCAGCCTTAAGGGATCCCTGTGGCCTCTTCCCAGCAACCCTTTTTTGCGGGAGGCAGTAGCCTCGGCACAAGCGGTGTGCTGCGAGGATACCCAAAAGGATCCCCGCCTGCAGCGAGTGCCGGAGCTGTGGCAGCCGGCCCAAATTCGGGCTTGGGTGGCCATGCCGATTCTCTATCAAGGGCGGTTGCTGGGCCTATTGGAGCTACACCACGAACACCCTCACCGCTGGCAGCCGGCCACTCTGGAGTTGGCAGAAGCCATTGCCAACCAAGTGGGGGTAGCCCTCTTGCAGGCAGAAGCCTATCAGCACCTAGAAGAGCTCAATCGCCAGTTGGCAGCTCTGGATCAGGCCAAATCAGAGCTGATTGCCGTGACCGGACACGAGCTGCGCACCCCGCTGTCCACCATTCAGGTGTGTTTGGAGTCTTTGGCCAGCGACCCCGACATGCCCCTGGAGATGCGCCAGGAAATGTTGAACACAGCCCTGCAAGATGCCGATCGGCTGCGGGAGTTGGTGCAGGACTTTCTCACCCTCTCCAAGCTGGAAAGTGGTCGCGTTCGCTGGCATATCGAGCCGTTGTCTGCTCAAGAATGTGTGGAGCTGGCCCTGAGCAATGTCAAAGCGCGACGGCGGCACGAAGACTTGCCCACCATCGAGCAGGTGCTGCCCAAACGGCTGCCAATGGTTAGGGCGGATGGGGAGTGGCTGGTGGAGGTGTTGCGTAAGCTGCTGGACAATGCCTGCAAATTTACCCCTTCCACCGGACGGATCTGGATTCGGGCAGAAGTGGAGCCACCAGCCGGTGGATCGACGGGGGCGATGGTGAAGTTCACTGTTGCCGACACCGGGCGCGGCATTGAGCCAGACCGGTTGCAAGCCATCTTCGAGCGGTTTTATCAAGCAGAGGGATCCCTGCGGCGCTCGGTGGGTGGGACGGGCTTGGGGCTAGCCATTTGCCGACTGATCATTGAGGCCATGGGGGGGCGCATCTGGGCAGAATCGGGGGGGATCAATCAGGGCAGTGCCTTCCACTTCACCCTGCCGATAGCGCACCCACACACCCAAGGACAGCCCTCGATCGCTGCTTGAGACTCGAAAGGTGAAGGACCACCGGCCCACTTTGCCTCTGGGATCCACCTGGCAAATTCCAGCTCGAATATCAAATCCCACAAATGGCAATAAAGCTGTTCCCCAGCCCCCCTCTTCTTTGGCAGAAGGGCTGAGAGTGGTCGCGTCAGCGGCGCGGAGCGCTTGGGGAACGAGGTACCTATTGGGCGCGCCTCAAACGGGCTTGGAATGATCCGACAAACTCAGGCAGCGCTCCCGAATGGCTTGTAAGTTCAGGGCCAAATCTTGGCAAATGCGGCGCTCCACCAGACCGACAGGCATTCTGCGGGGAGGCTTGACCTGCAGGTGGTAGGTGAGCAAGGTTTGATGGGCCGACCAATCGGCCAGATCCCAAAACCCCTCGAAGATAAGAAAATCCCCTTGTGTTTTTTGGAAGCGAAGCTGCTGAGGAAAGATCTCCTCGATAGCCAGCACCACCGCAGCAGAAAATTGGGCAAATAAAACCTTTTGGGATCCCACTTGACGTACCAGTGTGCGGCCATTCTCACGGCCAATGACGCGACTTTCCACCAAGTTGGGAATAAACTCCGCCAGATGGTCGTAGTCGGTCAAAACCTGCCAGACCTGCTGCCGCTCCACCGGAATCAGGACGCGACCTCGCACTTGGCAGCGGCGCTCCCCCAAATCCTCCACCTCCACCTGGATGTCTGAGGACTCCGTCCCGCTGACGCCAGCAGGAATGGGGATCCCATCTTCTGGGGTGGGGTCTTGGGGATCCCATTCAGGGTCAGAAGGCATGGCGAGAACTTCAGTCGCGTAGGTGCTGTAGAGCAGTGCGGAAACCGGAGAGGGAATCGATTTTTGACTGGACAAACCATTCGCCAGCAGTTCCAATAGGCTGCCCCCCTGTGTTTTCTATTGTATCAGGGAACTGTATAGCAGATAACGAACTCTAGGGGAGAAGGGCCTGGAACCAACCGACGATCACCTGCCAAACCTGTTCTAGAAGGGCAAAGGGATCCCGCAACTCCTGCAGCACCTGCCGCGGGCCAATTCTAAAGACCACGTACAACACGGCCAAGATGATTACAATCCCCACCGTTGTCCAGATGGCCTCTCGAACCACCCGCACCCAAAAAACCAGCATAAAAATGGCGATGGCTACAGCGGCAACCAGCGGCAATGTGTCCAGTACCATCGGATCCCACCTCGTTTGGCTCAGATGTTTCAGATTTAACTCCACTGTAGCCAGCTTGAAGTAAACTACCCGACCCTGACTACTTCGCAGTACAGGGCGGGCTTTCGGTAGCCCTGCAGTTGGCAAGCCAACCACGGACCTCTAGGCTGGTTTACGGCAGCCCCAAGTTTGGCAATCATGTTGGCCCCATTCCAGTCCGCATCCCCTTCCCATCCACAGTGCCCACACTTGAACTGCTTCCCACTGCGATAGGATTGCGCAGGGTCGGGATGAATGTGCAAACACCGGTGGCAGGTCTGCGACGTGTAGGCAGGCGGAACCAGCACCACAGGTACTCCGGCGATGGCAGCCTTGTAGACCACAAACATCCTAAGCTGGTAGAACGCCCAGTTATTGGTTCTGCGCCGCTCAGCTTTGCTGCGTGGCTGTTGATTGACCCTTTCCCGAATCCCTGTCAGGTCTTCCAGGGCAATAGCGCTGTTTGTGGTCTTTGCCCTAGAGACAATAGCTTTGGAGATGCGATGATTGACCCACGCCTGAAAGCGCCTCTCCTTGCCAGACAGCCGTTGCAACAGTTCTCTGCATCTGCGCCGCGAACTGCGGGTGCCCTTACTGGCTTTGCGTTGAAGTACCGCCCTCAGCTTGGAGTAGTGGTCTCGGATTCGGTTCAACTGCTGTCCATTCCAGTTATCTCCTTCCGATGTATGAGCAATATCCGTCCTTCCCAAGTCCACCCCCAGCACCCTATCCGTGCGTTGCGGTGGGGATGGCTCCGCTTCCACACAGATTTGAATGGAGTAGGAACCGTCTTTGCGCTTGACCAGAGTGGCAGATTTGGGATTGGAGCCTGCCAACTGTTCTCTCTGGTAACGGCCAATCGCCAGCTCAAAGCGCTCTCGACCCCCAACGGTGGTCAGCGACACCGTCCAGTCTTTCTCGCGGAACGAAAAGATACGGGCATCGTAGGTCGCGAAGCCTCTCTTGAACGCTTTGACCGGACGGTTTTTCTGTCGGGCAACTTTACGGGCACCGGCCAGCCGTCTGCAGACCTGCTGGTCGCGTAAGCGGGACGTAGTCCTTGCCAAGTTACTGGACAAGCCAAACCGAGCGCGAATCTGGTGATAGCAAAGGGACTGGAGTTTGACTGCGTTGACTACTTTTTCTGGTGTGTTTTGGTTGACCCAGTTCAACGCCTGCACAAAGGCATCCATTGTCGCATCCAACTTTGCGGCTTGCGACTGGGACGCCTTGAGCTTGCAGGAGACGGTCAGGACTTGGGTCATGGTTCTATCATAACTTCCGCATTCCTCCCGACACTGACCCTACGGGTACAGTGCGGGGCTCCTGCGATTTCTAGCTGAAAACAGGTGTTCGTAGATGTCCGTTGACAAGGGATCTCCTCTCGTAAAATGGGATCACCTCGAGATAACCCCTCTTTAGCTGGGCTGGACCTATGGACATCATCACCCTTGGCTGGATTGCCGTCCCCACCTTCTTCGTTCTTTCCATTGCCCTGGTGGTCTGGGGGCGCAACGGCATGTAATTTGTCATGCCTGGATTGAGCCTCACATCCATCTTGCATTCATCTTGTTGTTCCTGCCGCCGATATTGACGGGGTTACCCCCGCTCACACCATGGAAACCGATCTTCCCTTGGTCGCCCGCATCGCCTACGGAAGCATCTTTTTGCTGTTGACAGCCGTAACCCTGGGCGTTGGCTACATTACCTTCATCGACTGGCGGGATCGGCGGCGACGCAACGAAGTTGAGCGCAAAGCCCGTCGCTCCAAGCGCTAGGGCCGGTGTTGAGCCTGCTCAGGTTAGTCTTCAACCCAACTCAGGGTGGGGATGGCCAGGTAAGGCAAGGGATCCTGGGGTTGCAGTTGAGAAAGATGCCGCAGGATGCCCTGGTTAGCCTGCCACAGGGCTTGCACATCCCATCCAGCGTAGGTGGGCAGAAAGTCCGCCAGCTTGCGGTTGGCCTCCCCCAGCAGGATCATGCAGCCGCGGCGGTTGCCGTTTTGCAGGTGATAGTAGGCCACGGCGGTTTGCAAAAGCCCCTGGTAGAAGCGCCGCTCTGGATCCACTGCCTCCATCCACAGGGCCTCTAGGGTGTCGTGGCAGGCGTAAAATTCCCCCCGGTTAAACTGCTCGGCGGCCAAACGCAACGCTTCTGAGTGGGCATTGCTCATGTGGCTAGGCACAGTTGTGGGCTAGGGGTGAGGTCTGCACAGGCAGGGATCCCTGCGGCAGCACCAGGGTAAAGCAGGTTTTGCCTTGAGAGCTCTCCACCGAGACGCTGCCCCCCAGCCGCTGCATCCACTGCTTGACCAAAGCCAGGCCCAGGCCGGTGCCGCCCCGCTTCCAGGGATCCCCGCTGGGAATGCGGTAAAACTTCTCGAAGATGCGCTCCCACTCGCTGTGGGGAATTTCTACTCCCTCGTTGATCACCCGAATTTCCACCTGCTGCGGGCCAGAGCGCTGCGCTGTTACCCAGATGTTGCACCCTGGGGGAGTATACTTGCAGGCGTTGTTGACCAGCTCCTGCACCACCCGCTCCAGGCCACCTTGATCGGTGAGCACCTTGCCCACATTTGGCGCAATCTGCCACTGCAACCGTTGCTGGTTGGCCTGGGCCCGCTGTAGAAACGGCTCCAGCACGCTGGGCAGCCAGGTTGCCAGCGGCACTTCTTCCAGATGGAGCGTTTTGGATCCCTGCTCCAACCGCTGCAGATCCAGCAGGTCGTTCACCAATTCCGCCTCCCGCTCACACTCCTGCTCCAAGATCTTGAGATATTGCTCTCGTTTTTGGGGGGCGCGGGCGGTTTTCAGCAGTTGGATGGCCATCCTCATGTTGGTGATGGGGGTGCGCAGCTCGTGGGAGACGGTGCTCAAAAAATCATCTTTGAGGCGGTTGAGGCGCTCCAGCTCACCAATTTGCTGCACAGAAGCCTGGTAGAGGCGGGCCTGGCGGATGGCAATGGCGCAGTGATCCGCCACCTGCTGCACCACCTGCACCTCCAGTTCATCAAAGCACTTGGCTGCCGGCTTCGCCAGCCAGAGATCCCCCAGCACCCCTTGGTCATCCCGCAGCGGGCACACCAGCAGGGTCAGCCCTTCCCGACGGGGGATCCAGCCCTGCCCAGGCAAGTGGCAGAATTGCACCGCTTGACCCCCTTGCAGGTGCCGGTAAAGATCGGGGTAGTCGGCCAAGGTCAGGGTGATCCCACCGGCAGGTGGTAGAGCAGAGGTGTATTCATAGCGCACCGTCGCCTGGCCAGATGCCCAATCGTAGAGACAGAGATCGCAACCTTGAATGGGCAACCCCAGAGCCAATTCTTGCACCACTGCCCGCAGGATCTGGGCTTCCTCCAAACTGCTGCGCACCTGGTCGGTGACCCGCTGCAAGAGGGCATCCATAGCCAGAGATCGCTGCAGGGCCGCCGTCCGCTCCTGCACCTCCTGCTCCAGACGGGCGTTGAGGGTTTGCAACTGCCGGTAGAGCTGATTTTGCGTAATGGACAGGGCCAAATGTACCCCGACCCGACTCATCAGCTCTTGCTCTGCAGCTGACCAAGCCTTAGGCTCGTCAATTTTCAGCTCCCGCCAGGCAGCAAAAGAGATCAAAGGCAGTTCTTGTCTGGGATCCCCCTGGGTAAACCAACGGTAGCCCGCCCAGTGGGTTTCTTGGTAAACGGCCCCGCGAAACACGCTCAGCCAGCCCACCGGCTGGTCATTCCAGGCGAGCTGGGCCACCAGCAGGCCACGAATGGGTGTCTGCTTCATCTGCTCTTGCAGCTCCGGCCATTTCTCCAAGTGGGAGAGCGACCACATCTTGACCCAGCCCCCCGCTCCTCCGGCCCTTCCGAGCTGCTCCTGTAGCCAGGTGTCGTAGCTGGCCGGGGGTTGCACGCCATGACAACAGAGGGTGTCTGCGCCCATAAAGTGGATCCGCAGCCGTGCCCCGATCCCCTGCAAACCGGCAGCAAGCTGCTCCAGCACCGTGGTCAAGGTCGTCTCCGGGTGTAGGGGCGAATAAACCAGGGCAGCAATTTGGTTGATTAGGCGTTCCTGCTGCGCCTTTTGCCGCGCTTGCTCCAGCAATTCCGCCTGAGCAATGGCAATGGAAACTTGATCCGCCAGCAACTGCACCACCTGCAGCTCTTCTTGGGAGTAGGGACGAGGCTCAGCATGATGGGAGACCAACAGCCCCCATAGCTCCTGGTGATGCATCAGGGGAACCACCAAGGAAGAGGCCACCCCCATGGATTTCAAATAGTGAACATGGCAGGGATCCACGGGCCGCTGCAGCGGCTCGCCCAGAGGAACCCTAGCAGACAACCCCCAAGACTCCGGCTGGCTGATGGAACGGCTCTGCGCCTCTACATCCACAATCACCCGCACCTGAGCTAGGCGAAACAACCGCCGCGCCTCCTCGGGAATGTCCCCTGCCGGAAAAGTCAGCCCCAAGAGCGAGGGCAGCCGCTCCCCGCCTCGTGCTTCCGCCACCACCGTCCCATGCCCTTCCGGGTCGAAGCGGTACACCTTCACCCGATCCGTACCCAAAAAGGCGCGCACCTCCTCCACCGTCGCCCTCAGGATCTGATCCAGCTCCAGGGATTGCCGAATCTGGTGGGTGATGCGGTTGATGAGGGCATCTCGGCTGGGTCGAGCTGCGGCAGCCCACGTTTCAGTATCCATAGTTGCAAGCCCCTAGCCCCTGGAATTAGCGGAAAGTACCTAAAAATACATCCCTTTTTTCCAGCATAGGATGCCCTTGAGAAGAGCAGTCGGAGTTCAAAAGAAAAGTTAAAGAAAAAGTTAAAAACGGTAACTCAGGGTTTCCCGGGTTGGAATCGCCTGAGATCTGGAGCCGGGAATGGCCTACGGCTCACCCGCGCCCTCGGAAAGCAGAGCTAGGGGAGAGGCAACCGAAACAGGCGAGCAGCGTTCTGGCTGGTTTCTTCTGCCAGTTTTTCCGGCGGGATTCCCAACAGCTCCGCCAAGGTTTGGGCCACCCGCTGCACATAGGCCGGCTCATTGCGTTTGCCGCGGAAGGGGGTGGGAGCCAGAAAAGGGCAATCGGTTTCCACCAAAAGCTGGGATAGGGGCACCTCCAAGGCCGACCGGCGGACAGTCTCGGCGTTCTTGAAAGTAACAATGCCGCTGAAGCTGATGTAGCAGCCCAGCTCCACAAACTGCCGGGTTTCCACCGGGGATCCGCTCCAGCAATGCATCACCGCCCGCACTGGCCCCCCCGTGGCCATGGCCTCCTTGAGGATGGCGTAGGTGGCTGCTGCCGCCTCGCGGCAATGGACGATCAACGCCAGATCCTGCGCTTGGGCAATGGCAATCTGGGCCCAGAAGGATTCTTTTTGCCGCTCGATATCCGCCGGGTTGGACTTGTAGAAATCCAGGCCCGTCTCCCCGATAGCCACCACTCGCTCGTCGCTGGCGGCCAGGTGGGCGATCTTTTCGGCCAAATCGGGCTGCCACTGGCCCGCCTCCAAAGGGTGCAGCCCCACCGACAAAAATACTTCCGGATACTGGTCGGCAATGGCCTGCAACTGGGGGAATTCTGCCGGTGTTACACAAGAATGCACCAAACGCCGGATCCCCGTCTGACGCCAGCGCTCGGCCACCTGGGGCAGATCCGCGGCAAAATCGGGGTAATTGAGGTGGACGTGAGTATCCACCAAAGGAGCAGCAGGTAAGACGGCGGTGCTCAAGGCTCAGCTCCCCAACAATCGTGTTGCCAACCTTATCCAATTGTAAAAGCTGTCCCCGGCCTGCTTGGGATCCCTTCTGGCGCTCCCGTTTGCCGGCGAGATCCCCTTGCGACGGCTCCTGGGGGGGCAGGATGATCCACAATGATTGAGGAAACCTTACGCCGGAGGTTTGTTATGGCCCGTACCCCCTCAACCATGCTGCCTTTGGGCACCCCAGCCCCTGACTTCAGCCTGCCGGATGTGGTGAGCGGCCAAACCATCTCCCTCTCCACCTTTGCCGACAAGCCGGCCCTGCTGGTGATGTTCATCTGCCAGCACTGTCCCTATGTGAAGCACGTGCAAGAGGAGCTGGCCCGCCTTGGCAGAGATTACAAGGATCGCGGCGTCGGCATTGTAGCCATCAGCGCCAACGATGTGGAGAAATACCCGGATGACAGCCCAGAGAACTTGAAGAAGATGGCCGAGACCTTGGGCTTTACCTTCCCCTTCTGTTACGACGAAAGCCAAGAGGTGGCCAAAGCCTTCACCGCCGCCTGCACCCCTGACTTTTTCTTGTTCGACGCGGATCGCAAGTTGGTCTATCGTGGTCAACTGGACGACAGCCGTCCCAGCCTGACCGATGTGCCGGTGACGGGCAAAGATTTGCGGGCGGCGCTGGATAACCTTCTGGCCGGCAAGCCCATCGATCCCGACCAAAAGCCCAGCCTGGGCTGCAACATCAAGTGGAAACCTGGCAATGAGCCTGCTTATTTCGCTGGGTAGATCCCGCTTTTTTGAATCGCGGCCAGGGCCTGTCGATGCAAGCTGGGGTTGGCTGCCGCCAACACTTCTCCCGTGGAGGTGCGGGTTAAGGGATCCCCTCGCCAATCGGTAATCACGCCACCGGATCCCTCAATCACCGGCACAAGGGCAGCAAAATCGTAGAGGGCAAGGCCACACTCCATCACCAGATCCACACAGCCGCTGGCCAGCAGGCCGTACTGGTAGCCATCGCCCCCATAGGAGGTAATGTGAACTGCTTGGCTGAGCCCCTGGAAGCACCGTTGTTGGTCGGGTTGGGCGAACAAATCGGGGGTGGTACAGCTCAAGTAGGCGCGGCTGAGGTCGGTATTGGCCTTGGCTCGGACGGCTTGCCGGTGGGAGGGGGTTATCCATTGAGTGGGCTGTCCCCGTACCCCCAGCCAGCGTTCGCGCAACACCGGCTGATCGATGATGCCCAAAATGGGGCGGTCTTCTTCCAAGAGGGCAATCAGAGTAGCAAAGGTGGGCTTGCCGGTGGAAAAGGCGATGGTGCCATCCAAGGGATCCAGAACCCAGGTATAGAGGGATCCCGTCTGGTGAAAACCAAACTCTTCGCCAAGGATGCTGTGTTCTGGCACTTGGGCCATCAGCAAAGCTCGCATGGCCCACTCTGCCTCCCGGTCGGCCACCGTCACAATTGGGGAGCGGGCCTCTTTGTATTCGGCTTGCAGTTCTCCGCGAAACAGGGGGCGAATCACCGCTCCGGCAGCATCGGCCAGGGCCTGGGCCAGTTCAATCCACTCTGCCTTGACCACCTTTTGCCCACCCCATCTGCCCCTTCCCTTTCTTAGCATAGGGAAAAATTTCCTCTCGGTTTATGCGGTCTGGCCTGCTCTTAACTCCTCTGGAATGGCTCTGGACGGCGATTGGGGTAATCCTGACCATTTTGGGCACCCTGACCCATTTGAGTTTTCCGCCGGAGCTGCCTGGGTTGGGGGGATACAGCTTCTCGCTGCAAATCGGGGGCGTGTTGCTGACGGCTTGTTTGGCGGGGCCGGTGGCAGCGGTGTGCGCCCAGATCGTCTATCTGGGGCTGGGGCTGGCAGGGCTACAGGTGTTTGCCCAAGGGGGAGGATGGCAGTACCTGTACCAGCCCGCCTTTGGCTACTTGCTGGGGTTTTTGCCAGGAGCCTGGGCCTGCGGGACAATTGCTTTTCCGCAACGGGATCCCTACCCTTCTCCCCCGGCCCACCAACGCGCTGCCGATGCCAAGCGGTGGGCAGAAGGGATCCCTGACTCCCCGGTGGGCCTCCAAGAGTTGGGATCCGGCAGCTTGGTGGCTTTGGCCTTGGTTCACCTGACCGGGATTCTCTACCTTTTGGCCACACAACCCTGGAATGGGGAGTTGCTGAGGTTGATAGGGCTTTACTCTGGCTATACTCTGCCGGGACAGCTCATCGTGGCCAGCTTTGTTGCAGTGATAGCGTTGCTGTTGCGGCGCTTGCTGCTGCTCTGAAGCAAGGGAATCAACTCTGCGCAAAGGCCCATGCAGATTTAGGTCGTGGCGCATCTTTTCTCAAGCTGCAGAGGCAGAAAGTAACTTAGAGCTGTGCCGCTCAAGCGGTGGTACAGATTCTGGTCAAGTCTTGCCAGGATGGATGGGTTTGCGTGAGGAACTGCGGGATGCAACGGACTGCTCTCACCCTTTTGGCCACTGGCCTTTTGGCCACTGGCCTGGCTGCCTGTGGAGATGGCGGCAGCTCAGGGGGCTCGATCCTGCCCCCACCCCAAGGCCCAACGGTTTCGTTTATCAATGCGCCCACCTCGGTGCGGGTAGGCACCTCCACGCCGGCTTTTACGGTGCAGGTGAGTGTGCCGGGTGGTGCTCGTCCAACGCAGTTCCTCGAGCTGGAAACTTTCAACCCCAGCGGCGTGCGCGTGCAAAGGGAATTCTTCAGCCCGCAGCAGGCCGGCTGCAATCCCGGGGCCACCTTTTGTAGCTTCAGTACCGATTTCCGCGTTGCCCTCGGGGATCCCATCGGCGTTTGGCAGTTCCGGATTACCGCGTTTGACCAACAGAATCGCTCCGGATCCCAGACATTGCTGATTACCGCCTTCCAGTAGGCAAGCAGAGTTGCCGGTTTTGGGGTGAGGCCACTCACTCTAGAGGGGAATGCCCACCAGCGGGCCGAAGTCCGAACAAGGACTGAATCTTGCTCACCGCTGCGGCTTTCTTCCTGCTTCCACAACCCCTAACCAGCAGCAGCTTGCGTCGCCGCACCGCCGGAGGGATCTCCACAGGCGTCAATTTCCCCAGGGCTAGCGTTCCGCGCCGCCGGTGCGACCGGCAGAGTTCCACAAAAATAGGGCCGGAGGCATGCCCCCTCAAGCTATGAGCCGGTTATCACTTGGGTTCGCAAGCTGCCCAAGGCGGGATCCCCTACTCCAGGTCTCGACGGTTGGGGTTGCGGGAGGGGTCGTTGCTCAAAAAACCAAACACAAAAAGCCCCACAAAAAAGATGACAACCGCGTAAACAGAGATTTTCAGTAACAGCATAGTTTCAGCAACCCGTTTCCGACTGAGTGAACTGATGAAGCGATAAGGCAATCGTAAAACAAGGGTGAACCACCCCAGAGAGGGGATCCCGTCAAACCTGAGACCCCGCAAAACTTCTTCACAACATCATACCTCTCAGAGGGCCTTTTTCCCGCAAATGGCCCCAGTCTCCCCCCGAGAGATCCTTTCATCCCATCCTCAGAAAAGGCTGCAAAGCCCGGCATGTCGGGGATCCCCGGCAAGAGCAGAGATTGTTAAGAAATATGCTGGGCTGGAAACAAAGATTGCAACTCCTCAGCGGCAGCAACGCTCGCGGGCGACCGGGACATAGGAAGATATAATTTGCGGCTTTGCCGGTCTTGCCGGACCTGTGTTGGATTTGCCCATGCCTTTTGATCGGTTAGGCCACTTAGAGGTTCTGGATGGGCGGTCGGGAGCTCAGCCGCAACCTTTGTCGGGGATCTATCGGCCCCAGGAGTTGCTGCTTTCCGATGGGATCCCGGCTTTTCTGCACCACTGGCCCCAGGGATCCCCTTGTGGAAGGGTGTTGCTTTTGCACGGCAAAGGGGATCACGGCGGCGGGTTTTGCCCTTTGGCCGGCGAGTTGGCTGCTCAAGGGTGGGAGGTTTTGGCTCCCGACATGCGGGGATTTGGTCGCTCCGGCGGGATCCGCTGCTGGATCGACCGCTTCAGCCAATATCAAGCGGATCTGGAGAGGATCGCCCAGCAGGTCTGGCCGCAGAAAGGGATCCCGCAGATCTGGTGTGGGTATAGCGCGGGGGCCAACTGGGTTACGGAATATGCCCTCGCCCATCCCGACCAAGTGCAGGGCCTGGTTCTCATCTCTCCGGCTTTTCGCATCGACCACTATTTCACCCCTTTTACCCACGCCCTTCTGCAAGTTTTGGACAGGGTTGCTCCCCAGCTGGCCTTAACTGGCCTCTACGAGCCGGCGCGGGTGACTTCCCTACCCGAGCAGCAAGCCGCCTTTGCGGCGGATCCCTACATGTGCGGTGTGACGCGGGCCAGATTTACAGCCGAACTGGTGCGCAGTGGACAGCGCTGCCTTGATCAAGCCCATCGGCTCTGCCTGCCGGTTTTGCTGCTTTACACCTCCGCCGATATCGTCGTCAATCCTGCGGGAGCTGTGGATTTTGCCCGTCGGCTGCCCCAGGGAGAAATCCACGATTTTCCCCGGTCGCGCCACGATCTTTTGCACGACTGCCAAGCCGAAGCGGTAAAAGAGACCCTTCGCCGCTGGCTGGCTCGGCATTTTCCCTCTGCCCCGGATGTCGCCTCTCGCCGGACGACCAGCTCAGCCCCTACCGACCTCATGGCAAAATAGAAACGCCCTCTTTCCCCCTGCTCTCATGAGCCAAGACCTGATCTACCGTCCCCGTCGGCTGCGGCGCACAGAGGCCTTCCGCCAGATGGTGCAGGAAACCCACCTGCGGGTGCAGGATCTGATCTATCCCCTGTTTGTCATGGAGGGGGAGAACCAGCGGCAGGAAGTGGAGTCGATGCCCGGCTGCTACCGCTACACCCTAGACCTGCTGCTAAAGGAGGTGGAAGAAGCCGCTCAACTGGGGATCCCGGCGGTGGCCCTGTTCCCGGTGGTGCCGGAAGAGAAAAAGGATCCCACCGGGCAGGAGTGCTTCAACCCGGAAGGCTTGATCCAGCGGGCGGTGCGGCGGATTAAACAGGAAATTCCCGAGATCTTGGTGGTAACCGATGTGGCCTTGGATCCTTACAACAGCGACGGCCACGACGGCATTGTGCGGGATGGGGTGATCCTCAACGACGAGACGGTGGAAGTTTTGGTCAAGCAAGCCCTCTCCCAAGCAGAGGCGGGAACCGACATTGTGGCCCCCTCGGACATGATGGACGGTCGTGTCGGCGCCATTCGGGAGGCCCTGGACGACCAAGGCTATACCGATGTGGCGATCCTGGCCTACTCTGCCAAATATGCCTCTGCCTTCTACGGTCCCTTCCGCGATGCCCTGGGATCCGCGCCCAAATCGGGAGACAAGAAAAGCTATCAAATGGATCCCGCCAATGCTCGGGAAGCCATCAAAGAGGTGGAGCTGGACGAGGCCGAGGGGGCGGACATGGTGATGGTGAAGCCGGCCCTGGCCTACCTGGACATCATCTACCGAGTTAAGGAATCGACGGATCTGCCCGTGGCTGCCTACAACGTCAGCGGCGAGTACGCCATGATCAAAGCCGCCGAACAAAAAGGCTGGATCGACGGCAAAAAAGTGATGTTGGAATCCCTGCTGGCCATGAAGCGGGCTGGCGCCGATATCATCCTCACCTACTTTGCCAAAGAGGTGGCCTTGCTTCTCAAACAAGCCTAGGCAGAGGCAGCCTACGGCCTGGCAGACGGCTGGGTGGACTGCCCGATCCAGGAAGGGTGGGTGTTCTTCTCGTCGTCCGCCACCCAGGTACTGGGATCCACCAAACGCACCTGAATTTGATTGCGTGGCACCCGATTCAGCCGTTCCTTGATCAGGGCCTCCTGCTGCAAGGGATCCATACCTCGATCCACCCCCTCCTGCAGCCGAGAAATCCGAGTGGACAAGACCTCGATATGCCGCTCCAGAACCTGGAGCCGGTGATGCTGGGCCAACTGCACCGGCAAGAGGCGATACAAACCACTGAGGGCAGCCGCCGTAAACAAGACATTCACCCCGATGTGACAGGCCATCTCCCAGACTTGAGGCTCGTGGCCAGGTTCTTGCCGTCCGCGCCGGCGGGAGCGCTGGACAGGGATCGTCCGCCGACCGGAAATTGGGAGAGAGGAGGGAAACCCTGCCCGAACCAGGGATCCCTGCCCTTGGGAGCGATGCACTCGTGGAGCAACAGAGATGTCCAGCCGCGGCCCAGCAACCTGCTCTGCACGCATAGACACGTGGCGAGCCGGGGTACGGGAAGAAGACTTGGGTGTCACGGGTGAAGGGAAGAAAATAGGGGGACGATGAACCACCTCTGCTGCCAAGAAGCGCAGCTAGGGCCTATTGAAGCCGATTTTTCCAGGTGTGTCAGCTTACTAGCGCAGGAGCCCCGCACTGTACCCGTAGGGTCAGTGTCGGGAGGAATGCGCTTTGATGAAGTACAATGAACCTATGAGCCAAGTCCTGACCATCTCCTGCAAGCTCAAGGTGTCCCAGTCGCAAGCCGCTAAATTGGACGCGACGATGGATGCCTTTATGCAGGCACTGAACTGGGTCAACCAGAACACGCCGGAGAAGATCGTCAATGCGGTCAAACTGCAATCCCTTTGCTACTACGAGATTCGCGCCCGATTCGGCTTGTCTAGCAACTTGGCCCAGCAGGCCTGCAGACGGGTGGCAGGCGCTCGCAAAGTGGCGAGACAGCACAACCGTCCAGTTAAAGAGTTCAAGCGTAGGTTCGTTACCTACGACGCTCGTATCTTCTCGTTCCGCGAGAAAGACCGGACAGTGTCGCTGACCACGGTGGAAGGGCGAGAGCGCTTTGGACTGGCCATTGGTAACTACCAGCGTGGGATGCTGGCTGGCTCTAACCCCAAATCGGCCACCCTAGTCCAGCGGAAGGATGGCTCCTACTACATCCAGATTTGCGTAGAGGAAAAGCCACCCAAGCAACAAGATACCGACAAGGTGATCGGGGTGGACTTTGGAAGGACGGATATCGCTCATACCTCAGAAGGGGACAACTGGAATGGACAGCAGCTGAACAGAGTCCGCGACCACTACTCCCGGTTGAGGGCGGTACTCCAACGCAAAGCCAGTAAGGGCACACGCAGTTCGCGGCGCAGATGCCGTCAACTGCTGCAACGGCTGTCTGGCAAGGAGAGACGCTTTCAAGTGTGGGTCAATCATCGCATCTCCAAAGCTATTGTCTCTAGGGCAAAGGCGACAAACAGCGCTATTGCTCTGGAAGACCTGACAGGGATCCGGGAAAGGGTCAATCAACAGCCACGCAGCAAGACAGAGCGTAGGCGGGCCAACAGTTGGGCGTTCTACCAACTGAGGCAGTTTCTGGAATACAAGGCGAGAGTTGCGGGGGTGACTGTGGTGCTGGTGCCGCCCGCCTACACCAGCCAGACCTGCCACAAGTGCCTGCACATCCATCCCGACCCTGCGCAATCCTACCGCAGTGGTAAGTCGTTCAAGTGTGGACACTGTGGATGGGAAGGGGATGCGGACTTTAATGGTGCGAATGTGATTGCGCTTTTGGGGGCTGTCGTAAACCAGCCTAGAGGTTCGGGCCTGTTTTGTTCTCTGGTAGAGCAAAGCAGGCTCAGGGCTGCTGAAAGCCCGCTCCGTACCGCTTAGCGGTCGGAGTCGGGTAGTTTACGCTTTGCCGCAAAACATTTTTATTCTTGGGCTTTCTTGGGCTCTGCCACTTCGCCAAGCTCAGCAAACGGATGGCGGGATCCCAGGCAATGGCCAACGCGGAGCAGGAAACGCGCTAGGCTAGAGGTTCGAATAGCGGAAAGGCTCTGCACCGTTCAAAGGACAAGGGCGGCACAGGGCTTGTGCAGATGCAAGTCGGATCCACATCATGCGCATTGTCATCACGGGTGGAAGTGGTTTTATCGGGCGTCGCTTGGTGGCCCGTCTGCTGGAGCAAGGGGATCAGGTTTTGGTCTTGACCCGCCGCCCGGAGCAGGCCCGCCGCATTTTGGGGGAATCCCCCAACCTCAAGCTGCTGCCCTACGATCCCTACCAACCGCAAGCCTGGGCAGCCGCCCTGGAAGGGTACGAGGGGATTGTCAACTTGGCCGGAGAGCCTTTGGCTTCTTCTCGCTGGACAGAGACCAAGAAAAAAGAAATCCGTCGTAGCCGTGTGGAAACCACCCAGGCCCTTGTCCAAGCCCTCGCCTCCCTCAACCAAAAGCCCCAGGTGATGATCAGCAGCTCGGCGGTGGGTTACTACGGATCCCATCCGGCAGGAGAACCCTTAACAGAGACGGATCCCCCGGCCCAAGATTTTCTGGCAGAAGTCTGTCAAGCTTGGGAAGCTGCCGCCCGGCCGGTTGAGGAATTGGGGATCCGTTTGGCCATCCTGCGCACGGGGATTGTGTTGGGGCCGGATGGAGGAGCGCTGGGGCAGATGCTGGCCCCCTTTCAGTTCTTTATCGGCGGAACGATCGGCTCCGGCAAACAATGGCTGTCCTGGATCCACCGCGAGGATTGGGTGAGCTTGGTCTGCTTCCTGCTGGAGCAGGGATCCGGAGTGTTCAACGCCACCGCTCCCAACCCGGTGCAGATGGAAGAGTTTTGCCGAACCTTAGGCCAGGTCTTGGGTCGCCCCTCTTGGTTGCCTGTGCCGGAGCTGGCGTTGGAACTGCTGTTGGGCGAGGCAGCTCAAGTGGTTTTGACGGGGCAGAAAGTGATCCCGCAAGCGGCTTTGCAGATGGGCTTTACCTTCCAGTACCCACAACTGAAAGAGGCATTACGACAGATCCTCCTGATACATTTACGCTGAACACTGCTGAACATCACTGTTCAACTATGCAGCGATAGCATTCTGTTTGTTTCCAACCAGAATGGCGGTATCCCGCAAAGCTTTGAGTAGAATACCCAAAGCGCAGTTTCCGTGTCGTCTTACTACCAATTTTCTGCTTTGCTTTGGCTACCATGTTGGCAGACTCGAAAGTAAACAGAAAGATCAACTGGTAGTAATCCGTACTGAACATATTATACATTATTTTCAGTATAGTTGAGCTTATCATTGACTAGAGTCATGCTCCCCCGCTGACTTCTCTCTACGCCAATTATTCTTCCGTGAAATCGGCTTCCACCACCCCTGAAGCAGAGCTGGGATCAGGGCTGGCAGCCGCAGTGGGTGCCGGAGCCGGTCGCGATGCCTGGGGCACTTGCACAATTTGGGGAGTAAAGATGAATAGGTTGTACACCGTGTTGCGGCGGATGTTGTCCATCATCTCCAGGAACAGCTCGTAGCCCTCGTTCTTGTACTCGATCAGGGGATCCTTCTGACCGTAGCCTCGCAGGCCCACAGCTTCCCGCAGCGCCTCCATCTGCTGCAGGTGTTCCCGCCAGAGGGTGTCCACCTGTTGCAACAGGAAAAAGCGCTCTGCCTTGCGCATCAAACCGGGCTCAAAGGTATCCAGAAAAGCCTCTTTGGCCTCATAGGCCAGTTCTGCCTGCTTGATCAGGTAGTCCAAGATCTGCTCGTAGGAGAGATCCTGCAGGTCTTCAACCTTGAGGTTTTGCTTCAGGAGCGGCACAAACTCCTGCATCTTGGCAGTCAGCTTGTCGATTTCCCACTCTTCCGGGGGCAGCTCTGGGTTGACATGCGCTCGCACGATCTCGCCAACGGTTTTGCGCACATAGTCAAGGATCTTGGTCTTGAGGTTTTCCCCCTCCAAGATGCGCCGCCGCTCTGAGTAGATGGCCCGCCGCTGGTTGTTCATCACCTCGTCATACTCGAACACCTGCTTGCGCATGTCGAAGTAGTACACTTCCACTTTTCTCTGCGCATTCTCCAGGCTGCTGCTGAGCAGCGGGTGCTCGATGGGCATATCCTCCTCCACCCGGAACATGTCCATGAGCTTGGCTACCCGCTCGCCACCGAAAATCTTGAGCAGGTTGTCTTCCAAGCTGAGGAAAAACCGCGAGGAGCCGGGATCCCCTTGTCGCCCGGCGCGGCCCCGCAGCTGGTTGTCGATACGGCGGGATTCATGGCGCTCCGTACCGATCACATGCAGGCCCCCCAGCCTCACCACCTCTTCGTGCTCGGCCTCAGTAATTTTTTCGTACTCGGCTTTGATGCTGTTGTAAACCTCCCGCAGTTGCAAAATTAGCGGATCCTGCACCGGCGCTTTCTCGGAAGCTACTGCGATGAGATCCTCCACCACCAGCTCTGGCAGACGGTTCAGCCCATACTTGGTCACGGCTGCTGCCACCACTTCGTCTAAAGCTTGGTTGGTGCGGGCCGACAGCTCACAGGGGTAAAAATTGGGGGAGACCACCGTCCAGGATTTTTTCGGCTTGGGTGCTGTCCCACCAAATCCCTGGCCACCCCCCCGTCCCACCATCTGAACGGATCCCAAGGGGTTGTCGGCGTCCAATTGAGCCAGCTTGGGCATCAGCCGTTCCCGCAGCTTGAGGCGGGCCATGTACTCCGCATTGCCTCCCAAGATGATGTCCGTGCCTCGACCGGCCATGTTGGTAGCAATGGTTACAGCGCCTTTTCGCCCCGCCTGGGCAATGATCTCCGCCTCCCGCTCCACGTTTTCTGGCTTGGCGTTGAGGAGGTTGTGGGGGATCCCCATTTCCTTGAGCATGGCCGAGAGGCGTTCGGATTTTTCCACGCTGGTGGTGCCCACAAGGACGGGGCGCCCCTGGGCGTGCATGTGGGCAATTTCCTCGGCAACCGCTTGCCACTTGCCCCTTTCGGTCTTGTACACCAAGTCGGGGGCATCTTTGCGGCGGATGGGTCGGTTGGTGGGGATCACCGTAACTTCCAGGTTGTAGGTTTTGCCGAACTCGGCCTCCTCAGTGCGAGCCGTGCCCGTCATGCCGGAAAGCTTGGGATAGAGCAGAAAAAGGTTTTGGTAGGTGATGGTGGCCAGGGTTTGGCTCTCGCTTTGAATCGGCACCCCCTCTTTGGCCTCCACCGCCTGGTGCAGCCCATCAGACCAGCGGCGGCCGGGGAGCACCCGCCCGGTGAACTCGTCCACGATCACCACCTCTTGATTGCGGACGATGTAGTGGACATCCTTGATGAAGAGCTCTTTGGCCTTCACCGCGTTAAAGACAAAGTGCGCCCAGGGATCCTTGGGATCAAACAGGTCAGAGACCCCCAGCAACCGCTCGGCGGCTTCAAACCCCTCGTCGGTAAGGATGACGTTGCGGGCTTTTTCATCCACCTCATAGTGTTCATCTCGGATCAGCTCCCGCGCCACCTGGGCTGCCCGCAGGTATTTTTCGGAGGGGCGAGCCACCTGACCGGAGATGATCAGGGGAGTGCGGGCCTCGTCGATAAGGATTGAGTCCACCTCGTCGATGATGCAGTAGTTAAAGGGCCGTTGCATCACCTCTTTGATATCGGTGGCCATGTTGTCCCGCAGGTAGTCGAAGCCCAGCTCGCTGTTGGTGCAGTAGGTGATGTCGCAGTTATAGCTGCGGCGCTTTTCTTCGGGCGACATGCCCTCTTGCACCAGACCAACCGTCAGGCCCAAGAAACGATGCACCTGCCCCATCCACTCCGAGTCGCGCCGCGCCAAGTAGCCGTTGACGGTAACGATGTGAACCCCCTTCCCAGTCAGGCCGTTCAAGTAGGCAGGCAGGGTGGCGACTAGGGTTTTCCCCTCGCCGGTTTTCATTTCGGCAATCTGGCCTTCGTGCAGCACCATGCCGCCGATGAGCTGTACGTCGTAATGGCGCAAGTTCAAAACTCGCTTGGCGGCCTCCCGCACCACGGCAAATGCCTCCGGCAAGAGATCGTCCAGAGATTCTCCTCTGTCCAAGCGCTGGCGAAACTCTGTGGTCTTGGCCTTGAGCTCCGCATCCGAAAGAGAGGCGATCTCGATCTCCAGCGAGTTGATCAACTTGACGACAGGACGGTACTGCCGGATCTTCCGATCGTTAGGATCCCCGAGGAGCTTTTGTAGGGTTTGGAGCATGGGCAAGCCTAGGCCAATGAAGAACATTGATTAATGATGCAATCTTACCATTTTGACTTGGCCGGCCAGGGAGAGGTGGGCCCAGATGAGCTGAGAGGAGAACACCAAAGCCAACCAAAGCCATCAGAATGGATGAGGAGAGCCGGCAGTTACTTGCAGTCCGCGGCAAGAAAATGTCACTCTAGGGAGGCGAAGGGATCCCGACCAAACCGTACTCTGCCGAGGCTAATGAATTTTTTGGGTGTTGGACTGCCGGAAATGTTGGTCATCTTTGCGGTGGCTCTTCTGGTTTTCGGGCCCCGCAAACTGCCGGAGATCGGTCGCACGCTGGCCAAAACCCTGCGCAGCCTGCAGGATGCTTCCAGAGAGTTCGAGGCGCAACTGAACAAAGAGGCCCAAGAGCTGGAGAAAGCCACCCGCGGGACAACGGCTGCTGCCACTCCCAAGGCTTCCCGAACAGCAGCCGCGGCTGAGCCCAAAGCCGAGTCGGTCGCCACAGCCGATACACCCACCTCAGAGATGGCTCCCCCCCCATCCGCAGCCGACGACGCTCAAACAGCAGACGCTGCCTAACCTATGGCCCGCTTCAACCCCCTTTGCTTCGGCCTGGAAATCACGCGCCTGTTCGAGCAAGGGCAGTCCTACTTTGCTCCTGCTAAGGTGGAGACCTGGCTGCGGCAGCATGGCCAAAACCCGTCTGACTATGAGATCTCGTTTCACCAGGAACTGCCCCCTGCCGGCTCTTCTGCGGCGATGTGGATTCGCATCGACTTGAAGCGTTGGGATGGCCAGCCGGTGGATCCCTGGCTACTGGAAGAGATCAACCGGGTAGATTGAGAATGGATTGCTCTTGGGGAGAGCCAGTCCCCACAAAGTTGAGGCTGTTGTCTACCGATGCCCAGTGCCACCCTGTTGGTATCTTGCCCCGATCAAAAAGGGCTGGTAGCCAAGCTCTCCAGCTTCATCTACAGCTACGGCGGCAACATCATTCACGCCGATCACCATACGGATCCCGAGGCAGGACTGTTCTTGAGCCGCATCGAGTGGGACTTGGAGGGCTTCCAACTGGAGCGAGGGGAAATTGTCCCCGCCTTTTCGGGTATTGCCCGTGGGATCCAAGCCAACTGGGAACTGCATTTTTCCGACACTCGCCGTCGCATTGCGTTGTGGGCCAGCAAGCAAAGCCACTGCCTTTTGGATCTGATCTGGCGGCAAAGGGCGGGAGAACTGCCCGCCGAGATCCCCTTGATCATCAGCAATCACCCCGACCTGGAATCGGTGGCCCGCTCCTTCGGTATCGATTACTACCACATCCCCGTTTCTCCAGAGGGCAAAGCCGCAGCCGAAGCCCGTCAGCTCGCTCTCCTGCAGGAATATCGAATTGACCTGGTGGTGTTGGCCAAGTACATGCAGGTCTTGAGTGGGTCGCTGCTCCGCCAAGCCCCGCCGGTCATCAACATTCACCATTCCACCCTGCCCGCCTTTGCCGGAGCCAACCCCTACCACCGCGCCCATCAACGGGGGGTGAAGATCATCGGCGCGACTGCCCACTATGCCACCGAAGATCTGGACGAAGGGCCGATCATCGAGCAAGACGTGGTGCGGGTCAGTCACCGCGATACCGTTGCCGACCTCGTCCGCAAAGGCCGCGACATGGAACGCCTAGTCCTGGCACGGGCAGTGCGGTATCACCTGGAGAATCGGGTGCTGGTGTACCACAACAAAACGGTGGTGTTTGCCTGATCAGCCCGCGGGCGCAGCGTTGCTCAACGGGATCCCTTTCTGGTTTCGTAGGAGAGCCAAGATCTCGTCCTTCACCTCTTGGAAGGAAGAAGTGCGCTTGAGACTGTAGTCGCGCCGACTGGGGAAATCAACCCGGAGCTCCCGTTTCACCCGCCCAGGATGGGACGTGAGTACATAGATGCGCTGGGCCAGAAAGACGGCCTCTTCCACATCGTGGGTGATCATCAGGATTGAAGTGCGCGTGCGTTGCCAGAGATCCAGCAAAAACTCCTGCATCGTCTCCTTGGTTTGCACGTCCAAAGCGCCAAAAGGCTCATCCATGAGCAAAATCTTCGGCTGGGCCGCCAGAGCTCGGGCAATGGCCACCCGCTGCTGCATACCGCCCGAAAGTTGCCTGGGCAGGGCCTTAGCAAAACGCTCTAGACCGACGATATCTGACGATATCTGGGGAGAAGAAGTCATAAGCCCTGAAGTTCAGGTAACTGTGCAGCCAGCTTGAGAACAGCTGTTCGCTGGCCCAGATTCTGGAGTCGGGTTGAGATAAGCAGCAAATAGTTAAGTTGGCTACAGAATCCCCTGACTTGTTGCTTAGGTCTGCTTTGAATCTTGGGTCTTCTTTGAGATTTATAGGATCCCTCAATACTCGAAGGTCATGGGCGGGAAGCGGGAAGGGCGGGATCTGAGCTGGGCGGGTTCAGAGGCAGGAGCGGGATCCCGAAAGGCTTTTGCCTCCTGCTGAAGGTGTTGCATGGCCTGCTCGATTTCCTGAAGTCGCGCGTGGATTTGCCCTTGCCGCTCTCGAATAAACTCTAGCTCTTGGTTGAGCCGCTGCTTTTCGACAGTGAGCTGCTGCATTTCGGCATAGAGGGCGGATTCGGTTTGGCGGCGAGGGATCGAGCGCAGCTTGGGGCGAGGTCGAGTTCGGGGCACACGGGGCAAGCTCATAAGGGGGGATCCCGGAAAACGGCTTGCGCCTATCCTAGCGTGCTCTTGGCGGCCCTTCTATTCCTAGGTAGGATCCATTCGTCCGGTGTGGAAAACAGCGATGGTGGAAACTGGAGCAGACCTGTTGCAACGCTACGGCAGCGGTGAGCGGGACTTCAGCAACAGCCAACTGGCCGGAGCTGACCTGGCCGGGGCCGACTTGGCCGGGATCGACTTGGGGGGATCCATTCTCCAGCAGGCAAAGCTGGCTTCTGCCAACCTGGAGCGGGCCTACCTGAGCGGCGCCGACCTCAGCCAAGCGGATCTGCAGGGATCCAACCTGCGGCTGGCCAACCTAGAGAAAGCCAAGCTGCAGGGATCCCGATTGCAAGGAGCCAACTTGCGTGGGGCCAACCTGGCCGAAGCGGACTTGAGCGAAGCCGATCTCAGCCAAGCGGACCTGGCAGGGGCCAATCTCACCGGGGCCAACTTGAGAGGAGCCCTTCTTGCCCAGTGCAAACTCAAGCTGGCCAACCTGCGAGGGGCTTGCTACGACGCCACCACTCAGATGGAAGCGGGTGTTACACCGGTGGAGCTGGGCATGGTTCAAGCCTAGAGGGGGAAATGGGGCTAGTCCTCCGGCTCCAAGTCCAGGATCTCCTGAATTTCGGCATCGGTATAGCCCACCGCCCGCAACTTCTCCGATACCGTCTGAATCTCCCCTGGAGACAAATCCTGCTGCCGTACCCGATCCCAGAGATTGGCCACAATCTGCAGCAGCAAACCGCTGCTCTCCGCCTCAAACAGCTCAAAAGCCGTGGCTAGCTCGATCGCCTGTAGCACCTCTTCGGCACTGCCAACCGGCTGATCGAGGGATCGTTCCTCCAGCTCCACCAGCAACTGGCGCAGTTGGTTCAGGCCATCCCCAAGAGCAGACATACAGCAGGCTCCACAACGGCACTCGAACCCTCACCCTAGCAGACCCCTATCATTCCGCAAAAGGAATCCCGCCAATTCTGCGGCAGCTACAGCTATTCTGATTAAGAGAGCGATTCAACTGCAATCGAGGCGATTGTCGAGTCAGCATAGACAATCAACAACACCCAAACAACACCGAGAGGAGATGCATGAGTATGGCCCCAGTGAACGTCCTGCCCAATACCCCCCAGCCTTTAGCCGATGAGGGTGGCACCACCTTGGACTATGGCAGCGCGGTTTACCGGCAGGCCTACTCTCGCATCAACGGCATTGTGATCGAAGGGGAACAAGAAGCCCACGACAACTACCTCAAGCTGGCCGAGATGTTGCCGGAAGGGGCAGAGGAGCTGCACAAGCTGGCCAAGATGGAATTGCGGCACATGAAAGGCTTTCAATCCTGCGGCAAAAACCTGCAGGTAGAGCCGGATAGGGAGTTTGCCCGCACTTTCTTCGCCCCTTTGCGCAACAATTTCCAAAAAGCGGCAGCAGCCGGAGACCTAGTTACCTGCTTGGTCATTCAGTCGCTGATCATCGAATGCTTTGCCATTGCCGCCTACAACATTTACATCCCCGTCGCCGATGAGTTTGCCCGCAAGATCACCGAGGGGGTGGTCAAGGATGAATATCTGCACCTCAATTTTGGAGAGCGCTGGCTAGGGGAGCATTTTGGCGAGGTCAAAGGGCAGATCGAAGCGGCCAACGCCCAGAACCTGCCCTTGGTCTGGCAGATGCTGCAGCAGGTGGACCAGGATGTAGAAGCCATCTATATGGATCGCGAGGCCATCGTCGAGGATTTTATGATTGCCTATGGCGAGGCGCTGGCCAACATCGGCTTCAGCACCCGCGAGGTGATGCGCCTCTCAGCCCAGGGTTTGCGGGCAGCATGACCCACCTCAGCTAGAAGTCGCAGGAGCCCCGCACTGTACCCGTAGGTTCAGTGTTGGGAGGAATGCGCTTTGATGAAGTACAATGGACCTTAATGGTGCAAACGTAATTGCGCTCTTGGGGGCTGCTGTAAACCAGCCTAGAGGTCCGGGCTTGTTTTGTTCTCTGGTAGGGCAGAGCAGGCTCAGGGCTACTGAAAGCCCGCCCTGTACCGCTTAGCGGTCGGAGTCGGGTAGTTTACTTATCCAAGCGGGTAAACCTTTATGTTCGGCCTGATCGGGCACTTGACCAGCCTGGCCCATGCGAAGCGGGTGGCAGACAAGCTGGGTTATTCCGAATATGCGGAGAGCGACCTGGAGTTCTGGTGCATGGCTCCCCCTCAGGTGGTGGACGAGATCACGGTAACCAGCATCACCGGCCAAAAGATTTATGGGCAGTACGTCGAATCCTGTTTCTTGCCGGAGATGTTGGCGGGGGGACGGGTGAAGGCAGCTTGTCGGAAAGTGTTGAATGCCATGGCCCTAGCCCAGCGGCGCGGCTTGAACATTACGGCTTTGGGGGGATTTAGCAGCATCATTTTTGAGACTTTTCGCCTCGACAGTCTCCGGCGAGTCCGCAACATCGACTTGGAGATCCAACGCTTTACCACCGGCAATACCCACACGGCCTACATCATCTGTCAGCAACTGCAGTTGGCGGCCCAGCGCTACGCCATGGACTTGGCAGCCGCTACGGTTGCGGTGGTGGGGGCGACCGGAGATATCGGCAGCGCCATTTGTCAATGGTTGGTGGCCCACACTCACTTGGGCAAATTGTTGCTCATCGCCCGAGAGCGACGGCGTCTGGAGGAATTGCAGGCCAAGCTCAAGCAGGGGGAGATCTCTTCGCTGGAAGAGGCCCTGCCCCGCGCTGACTTTATCGTTTGGGTGGCCAGCATGAGCCAGGGCATGGCCCTCGATCCCCAAGTTTTGCCGGATCCCTGTGTCATCATCGACGGTGGCTACCCAAAGAACATCGCCTCCAGCTTGCAGCGAAAGGGACTCTACGTCATTGACGGGGGGATGGTGGAGCACTCTTTGGATATTGAATGGAACATCATGCAGTTTTTGAATGTGGCCAACCCGGCCCGTCAGCTTTTTGCCTGCTTTGCTGAATCCATGCTGCTGGAGTTTGAGGGGCTGTACACCAATTTCAGTTGGGGCCGTAATTTGATCACCCTTGAGAAATTGGATCTGATCGGGCAGCTTTCCCGCAAGCATGGGTTTCGCCCCCTCATGCCCGAAGCCTAATTGAGATTCAAAATGAAGAAAGCCTCAGCCCCAGCAGAGGTGCTGGCCCTGGTCAGGCCAATCACCAATCGAGTAAACTACCCGACACCAACCGCTAGGCGGTACGGAGCGGGCTTTTAGTAGCCCTGCAGTTAGCAAGCCAACCACGAGCCTCTGGGGTGGTTTACTGCACCCCCAATCGACCGTTACCAGTGCCTTAAAAAGACCGTTTCTGGTGCCCGCAGTATTATTATAGCATTCCTCCCAACACTGACTTTATAGGTACAGTGCGGGGCTCCTGCAATTTCTAGCTGAAGACCAAACGCCGAGAGACGGTCGCCATGCCCCAGTCCTTTACAGCCCACCTTTGGCAAGCCATTCAGCCCATCTACAAGCAAATCCTCGATCACCCCTTCAACCGAGAGTTGGCAGCGGGCAGCCTATCGCGGCAGCGGTTCCAGTTTTACTTGCAGCAGGATGCTCTTTATCTCACCGACTTTGCCCGCGCCCTGGCCTTGATTGGAGCTCGTTCCGAAGGGGCTGAGCAGGTGGTGAGTTTCTTGAACTTTGCCCTGGGAGCCATTGTGGCCGAACGCAGCCTGCACGAAAGCTATTTTCGCCTCTACGACATTCAACCCGAAACAGCCTATGCCCCTGCCTGCTTCGCCTATACCCGTTTTTTGTTGGCTGCGGCGGCTGTGGATCCCTATGAGGTGGCCATTGCCGCTGTGCTGCCCTGCTTTTGGATCTACCGAGAGGTGGGATCCACCATCTATCGCACCGCGCAGCCTGACAATCCCTACCAACAGTGGATCGACACCTACGCCGGGGAAGAATTTGCCCAAGTGGTGCAGCAGGCTTTGGACATCACCGACTCCGTCGCTCAGCAGGCTACAGAACCGCTGCGGGAAAAGATGAGGGCAGCTTTTGTCACTGCCTCCCGGTTGGAATGGCTGTTTTGGGACAGTGCCTATCGCCTCGAATCTTGGCAACCCGCCTAATCCTCAGCCGGTCGGGCTGGCTTACCAGACAGCAACTGCTGGGCTTGCGCGAAAACGGCATCCAACATCGGCTCCGTCAGCAGCCGTGTGGCCGTGTTGCGCCGGCTGGGATGGTAAGACGCCAGCAAATAGCGACCCTCTGCCAAAGGAATAACGCAATTGTGGCCAAAGCGGGGGCGGGGCCTGAGAGGCGACAAGAGCATCAGAGCGTGTTGGAAGGCAAAATGCCCCAACGTCAGGATCACCCGCACCTGGGTTAGCAGCTCCAGCTCTTGCTTCAGGTAGCCCAGGCAGGTCTTGGCTTCTATGGCGGTGGGGCGGTTCTCCGGGGGCACACAGCGCACCACTGCCGAGATGTAGCAATCCTGCAATTGCAGGCCATCCTCTCGGTGGGTAGAGGTGGGCTGATTGGCAAACCCGGCTCGGTACAGGGCGCGAAACAGCCAGTCCCCGCTGGGATCCCCGGTAAACACGCGCCCGGTGCGGTTGCCCCCATGGGCTGCCGGCGCCAACCCGATCACCCACAGCCGCGCCTGCGGATCCCCGAACCCTGGCACCGGTCGGCCCCAGTAGAGCTGGTCGCGAAAACGGGCCACCTTCTGAAGGGCGACTGACTCTCGCCAGGCCACCAAGCGGGGGCAGCGGCAGCAACTGACGATTTCAGTTTGCAAAGTGGCCCAATCCTGGAGACCCAGCGCCTCACTCCTCCTCGTCGTCATCCTCCTCTAGCTCGTCGAAGGCAGGGGTGGAATCGTCGATCAATTGATCATCTTCCAAGATCAAACGAGGCGGCAGCTCCGGCAACACCGCAGGCTCTTCCTCCTCTTCGTCAGGCTCCGGCTCGGCGGCAATCTCCTCGTAGGTGGTGAAGCCCGTGCCTGCCGGGATCAAGCGCCCGATGATTACGTTTTCCTTCAAGCCGCGCAGCCAGTCGGATTTGCCCTCAATGGCCGCCTCAGTCAGCACGCGGGTGGTTTCCTGGAAGCTGGCCGCTGAGATGAAGCTGTCGGTATTCAAGCTGGCCTTGGTGATCCCCAGCAGGACGGGCGTGTATTTGGCCGGCGCTCCTCCAGTAATGGCCATGGTGGCATTGATCTGCTGGATTTCCCGCAACTCCACCAGCTCCCCCGGCAACAGGATGGTGTCGCCACCATCATCCACCCGCACCTTGGAGGTCATCTGGCGCACCACGATCTCAATGTGTTTGTCGGAGATCTCCACCCCCTGGGAGCGGTAGACGTTCTGCACTTCGTTGACAAAGAAGCGCTGCACCTCCCGCAGAGCCAACCGTGCGGCTTGGTCATCTCCCAAGGTTTGGCGATGGTACTCGTAGTAGATCTCCAAGAGGTCGTGGGGGTTGGCAGGGCCATCGGTTAGGGGATCCCCCACCCCCACCGGCTGTCCATCTACCACGATCAAGCTCTGCCCCGGCAGCACAGGATAGTCTCTAACGGTGCCATCGGCTTCGATGACCTTCAAATCCGGCTCCTCTCCCCGCCAGCTCAGTTGAACGGTGCCGGGCCGCTTGGCCAGAACACACATTTCCTTGGGCTTGCGGGCCTCCAGCAGCTCCTCAATCCGCGGCAGACCCTGGATGATGTCCCCCGTCTTGGCCCGCTCAAACACCAGGAGGGCCAGGGAATCCCCCCGCTGCACCAGATCGCCATCTCGTACCTGCAGAATGGCACCCGCAGAAACCAAGTAGGGCCGCGCTATCCGCAACACCACTTGGCCGTCCGTTATCTGCATTACCTGTCCCGACTGTGGAGAAGGGATCCCAGGCGCCAGCTCATCTCCGGCCCGCACCAGCGCCCCTACCGTCACGCTGGCTGAACCTGTCAGGGGCACCTGCACCAGATCGTCGTCGGTAATCACCAGCACCCGCCGTACCACCTCCGCTCCCTCGCGGATCCCTTGGACGATCCCGGCCTTTTTGGCTTGGATTTCGGTGCGGGCGATAACATCTCCGCTGGCGATGGAGTCTCCTTCCTTCACCAACAGCCGCGTGTGGGTACTCCCCTGCGTCAGATCCGCTTCCACGTCGCGGCGCAGCAACAGAGTTTCCAGAATCACCAGTTGCAGGCGGCGAATATCTGGATCCTTCTCATCTTGGATCAGCTCGATATCGGCCTTCAGTTGTGGGGCGTCGGTATCGATTTCCAGCACCAGTTGGGTGCGCAGGAGCTCTACAGGGCCTACCGACTTCACCCGCTCCCCATCTTTGAAGGGAACCCGCTGCACCGCCCGCAGACGAATGGAGCGACCGGACTCGCTGGTGGACTCTTGAGTGGGCACCAAGGGCCGGTCGGGGATCTCGTACTCCTGCACCGGACGCAGCAGCAAGCCTGGGCCTTCGGGAGTTTCCACGTGTTCCAGGTAGACCAGTCGGTCGGGAACGATGCTGCTGAGCACCGGTTGCCCTGGCTGGATTAGGGTGCCACTTTTCACTTCCAAGTCGGCGGGGTTGTCCACCAGATGCAGGGATCCCGGCTTGATGACAATCTCCCGCAGAATGTCGTTCTTCTGGATGACTTCGACAACACCGGCATTCTGGCAAAAGATGTCTTTCACCACCTCAGTGCCTGCTTCCACATACTGGCCATCGTCCACGTTCAGCAGGGAGATGTCCTTGTTCACCTCGTGGGTCTCTTCTGGGATCCACAGCAGGGTGCCGCCCTGGATGACTTCGTAACCTTGCTTGGCCTTGCCGCGCCGTGCCACCTCAATGCCGGCGAACTTCACCAAGCCTCCCGTCTGACTGCGGAAGTGGTTGTCGATCAGCTCCGCCACCACCTCATCGTTGCCCACTTTGGTGCCCGGAGTGGCCTTGAGAACAAAGGTCTGCCCACTGGAAGTGTCCAGCAAAAATTGTTCCCGCCCCTGGTGGGATTCCACCCGTACCCGTGCTTCCCGCAACACCACCGAAGCGTTGATGATCTCCACCTCGCGCCCACTTCTGGTGTCGCTGCGCTCCGGTAGCCGCACAATGCCGCCATGCTCCGTCACCAGCGAGGTTTCGGCGATCACATCCCCCGCCTGCACCCGATCCCCGTTTTTCACCACCGGCTCGGCCCCCGGAGGCAGGTTGTACACCTGTCCAGACATCACCCAGATCAATCCCTGCCGCTGGGCAGTGTAGGTGGTGTTACCCTGGCGGTCAGTCTTCTCCTCGATGGGCAGATCGGCAAAGCGAATTTCTCCAGCCAGGTCGGCCACCACCTCTTTCTGGGCTTTCTCGGTGCTCTTACGGCTGGCCTTGGCCAGGGACACCTCTGCAATCAACTGATCCCGCTGCACCTGGGCTCCGTCCCGCACCAGCAGGGTGGATCCCTGAGTCATGTCGAAGGACTCCCGTTGACCGTCTGGGCCTTCCAAGATGATTTGGTTGTTTACCTCCACTTGTAGAGCATCGTCGCCGTGGCGGGTACGGAAGGGGCGGGTGCGCAGATTTTTCGGGAACCGCACCACACCCGCAAAGGGGGCGCGAATTTGGCGGGCCACCTCCCCTGTAAACACGCCTCCCGTGTGGAAGGTGCGCATGGTCAACTGGGTGCCCGGCTCCCCAATCGATTGGGCGGCGATGATCCCGACCGCTTCCCCCAGATCCACCAGGCGGGAGTGGGCCAAGCTCCAGCCATAACACATCCGGCACACGGAGCGGTTGGCTTCACAGGTGAGGGGAGAACGCACCATCACCTGGCGGATGCCGGCCTCCACAATCGTCTTGGCCAGGTCGTGATCCACCTCTTGGTTGCGACGGGCAAGCACCACCTGGGTTTCTGGGTGCACCACGTCGCGCGCCAGCACTCGGCCCACCAAGCGCTCCTCCAAAGACACCACCACCTTGTCCCCATCCATCAGGTATTCCAGGAGAATGCCCTGGTCGGTGCCGCAGTCGGATTCCCGCACGATCACATCCTGAGACACGTCCACCAAACGGCGGGTGAGGTAGCCGGAGTCGGCGGTGCGCAGAGCCGTATCCACTAAACCCTTGCGGGCCCCATAGGAAGAGATGATGTATTCGGTAACGGTCAGGCCCTCGCGGAAATTGGTTTTGATGGGCAAATCGATGATCCTCCCCTGGGGGTTGGCCATCAGGCCGCGCATGCCCACCAACTGCCGTACCTGGGAGACATTCCCCCTCGCCCCCGAGTTGGCCATCATGTAGACGGAGTTAAGGGGATCGTTCTGCCGGAAGTTGTTGAGCATCTCCTCTTTGATCTGGTCGTTGATCTGGTTCCAGGTGTCGATCACCTTTTGGTAGCGCTCCACCTCTGTGATTTCTCCACGGGTATAGCGCTCGGTGGCCGCCTCGATCTCGGCTTCCGCTTGCGCCAACAACTGCCGCTTGCTGGGGGGAACGCGCAGGTCTTCGACGCTGATGGAGACGGCTGCCTGGGTGGCGTATTTGAAGCCCAGGGTCTTCAGAGCATCCGCCATCTGAGCAGTGCGGGCTGTGCCGTAGCGGGCAAAGGACCAGGCAATCAGGTTACGCAGCTCTTTTTTGCCAATTTGATAGTTGCGAAAGGGCACAGGGGGCAAGGGGGTGTCGGCTTTGTTGTCGTCGGCAGCCTGCCGCGACAGGCCAGCGGAAAATCGTCCTTTTTCGCTCATGATGCCTCGCTAGAGAGAAGGGGAGAGAAGAGCCGTCCTACGGCAGAGGGTAACTACGCAGACAAAATATCTTGCACGGTCTTGTTAAAAATGATCCGGCCCGGCGTGGTGCGAATGTACTGGCTGATCACGTTGCCGTTTTGATCTTCGCGGATACGGCGGTAGTTGGTGATCTTGAGGCGGATGCCGCCCGCTTCTTCGATAATTTGCGGCTCGGACTCTTTTTCGCCCTTGCCCAACTCCATCGGGCCGTGGTAGCGCACCCAGACCTTGCTGTGCAGGCCGATGGCGCCGCGGTCGTAGGCGATGAGAGCATCTTCCAAGCTGGCGAAGAAGCGATCGCCAAGATCGGGCTGGTGGGGGTTATCTGCCGTCAGGTAGTAGCATCCCAGCACCATATCTTGGCTGGGGGTGATGATGGGAGCGCCGGTGGCCGGGGAGAGGATGTTGTTGGTGGCCAGCATCAGCAGGCGCGCTTCCGCCTGGGCTTCCAACGACAGGGGCACATGCACCGCCATCTGGTCGCCGTCGAAGTCGGCGTTGAAAGCAGGGCAGACCAAGGGGTGAAGTTGAATCGCCCTTCCCTCCACCAGGATTGGCTCAAAAGCTTGGATCCCCAGGCGGTGCAGGGTGGGGGCACGGTTGAGCAAGACGGGGTGGCCGTCGATCACCTCTTCCAGCACATCCCAAATCTGTGGGTCATTGCTCTGGATCATCTTTTTGGCAGCCTTGATGTTGTTGACAATGCCCCGCTTGATCAATTTGTGGATGACAAAGGGCTGGAACAGCTCGATGGCCATCTCTTTGGGCAGGCCACACTGGTGCATGCGCAGGTTGGGCCCCACCACGATCACCGAACGTCCGGAGTAGTCCACCCGTTTGCCCAACAGGTTTTGCCGGAAGCGCCCCTGTTTGCCTTCGATGATGTCGGAGAGGGACTTGAGGGGACGGTTGTTGGCCCCCGCCACCACGCGCCCCCGCCGACCGTTGTCGATCAGCGCGTCCACCGCCTCCTGGAGCATGCGCTTTTCGTTGCGCACAATGATCTCCGGCGCCATGATCTCCTGCAGCCGGGCCAGGCGGTTGTTGCGGTTGATCACACGACGGTAGAGATCGTTGAGGTCGCTGGTGGCAAAGCGGCCCCCATCCAACTGCACCATGGGGCGCAGATCCGGCGGGATCACCGGCAGCACCCGCAACACCATCCACTCCGGACGGGATCCGGTGGCGATGAAGTTGTCGATTACCCGCAGCCGCTTGATCAGGCGCGCCCGCTTTTGGCCGCGAGCACTGGTGATCTCCTCCCGCAGTTGCTCCGCCTCTTTTTCCAGGTCGATATCCTTGAGCAGGCGCTCGATGGCCTCCGCCCCGATCATCGCCCAGTTCTCCGGCAGTTGCAGTTCGGATCCCTCCTCGTACATCTGATCTTCGATCTCGAGGAATTGATCCTCCGTCAACAGTTGTTTGTAGGAGAGATTCTGGGCATTGCCCGGATCCACCACTACGTAGGCGTTGAAGTACACCACTTGCTCCACATCCCGCAGCGGCATGTCCAACAGGGTGGCGATGTGGCTGGGGATCCCTTTCAAATACCAAACGTGGGTGACCGGAGCGGCCAACTTGATGTAGCCCATGCGGTGGCGGCGCACCCGCGACTCGGTCACCTCCACCCCACAGCGCTCGCAGACGATCCCCCGATGCCGTACTCGCTTGTACTTACCGCAGTGGCATTCCCAGTCTTTGGCCGGCCCAAAGATGCGCTCACAGAAAAGACCATCCATCTCCGGCTTGAGGGTGCGGTAATTGATGGTCTCGGGCTTGGTGACTTCCCCCACCACTTGACCATTCGGCAGGGTGCGCTGGCCCCACTCCATGATCCGTTCTGGAGAAGCCAAGCCGATTTTGACATAGTCAAAGCGTTGCTCTGTTTTGGCCATCGCCGTTTTCCTCCTGGCTTGCTGAACCCAAAGGAGAGGGAAGCCCCACCCTCCTTCGTGGGTTGAATGGGATCCCCGTCACGTTCGCGTCAGGGGTGGGGAGCGCTCTCAACCCTCAAAAGTCCTCTTCCTCCTCCTCGTCCTCATCTTCCTCAAGGCTGCGGCTGGCATTCGCGTCAGCGGTGCGGAGCACTCTGGTAAAGGCTGGTGATGGCGAGAGATCCTCAGACGTAACCGATTCATAAGTGGGTCGAGAGGGAGTATGACGGTTGGAGGTATCGGCCATCAGATCCACTTCCACATCGTGGGTTTGCCCTTCGCTGTCCACCTCCACCTTGTGTACCGACACATCCAGGCAGAGGGACTGCAGCTCCCGCACCAGCACCTTGAAGGACTCCGGCGTGCCGGGTCGAGGGATGGGCTTGCCCTTGACGATGGCGTTGAGAGCCTCGTTGCGCCCCACCATGTCGTCGGACTTGACGGTGAGCAACTCCTGCAGGATGTAGGCTGCCCCAAACGCCTCCAAAGCCCACACCTCCATCTCCCCAAAGCGCTGGCCGCCCTGCTGCGCCTTGCCCCCCAGCGGTTGCTGGGTCACCAAAGAATAGGGGCCGGTGGAGCGGGCATGGATCTTGTCATCCACCAAGTGCACCAGCTTCAACATGTAGGCGCGGCCCACCGTAACAGGCTGGTCAAAGGGTTCTCCGGTGCGACCGTCAAACACCTGGATTTTGCCGCAGTACTTGCCTTCCGGGTTAAAAATCCAGTCCTTGCCGGTCTTCTCTCGGGCTTCCCTCAGCTTGGCCTCCACCGTCAGACGGGAGGCTTCCAAACCGTGCATCTCGTCGAAGGGCATCAGCTTGAAGCGCACCCCCAGATGTTCTGCTGCCCAGCCCAGCAGGCACTCGTACACTTGGCCCACGTTCATGCGAGAGGGCACCCCCAAGGGGTTGAGCACCACATCCACCGGTGTGCCGTCCGCCAGGTAGGGCATGTCCTCAATCGGCAAGATGCGGGAGATGATACCCTTGTTGCCGTGACGGCCCGCGATCTTGTCCCCCACCTGGATTTTGCGCTTGAGGGCAATGTAGACCCGCACCACCATGTTGGCGCCGGGAGGCAGCTCATCCCCCTGTTCGCGGGTAAAGATGCGTACATCCACCACCCGACCGCGCTCGCCGTTGGGCACCCGCAGCGAGTTGTCCCGCACATCCCGAGCCTTTTCCCCGAAAATGGCCCGCAATAGCCGCTCTTCTGGGGGCTGATCCGACTCCCCTTTGGGGGTGACTTTGCCCACCAAAATGTCGCCGGCCTCCACCCAAGCCCCAATGCGCACAATGCCGTTCTCATCCAGGTCCCGCAGGGCATCTTCCCCCACGTTGGGGATCTCGCGGGTGATCTCTTCCGGGCCTAGCTTGGTTTGCCGGGCCTCGATCTCGTGCTTCTCGATGTGTACCGAGGTAAAGACATCGTCGTAGACCAGCCGCTCGCTGATCAAGATGGCATCTTCGTAGTTGTAGCCCTCCCAGGGCATGTAGGCCACCAACACGTTTTGGCCCAAAGCCAACTCGCCCCCTTCGGTCGCCGGGCCATCCGCCAGCACCTGGCCAGCCACCACCCGATCCCCCGTATAGACAAGGGGACGCTGGTTGAGGCAGGTGTCTTGGTTGGAGCGCTGGTATTTCTGCAGGCGATAGACAATTGGATCCCCGCCGTCGTCTGGCCGCACCACGATTTCGTCGGCAGAGACATAGGTCACCACGCCATTGGTGCGCGACACCACCACCATGCCGGAGTCGCGTGCCGCCTGGGCTTCCAGGCCAGTGCCCACATAGGGCCGATCCGGCTTAAGCAGGGGTACCGCCTGCCGCTGCATGTTTGCTCCCATCAAGGCACGGTTGGCGTCATCGTGCTCCAGGAAGGGGATCAAGGAGGTGGCCACCGAGATGACCTGCACCGGCGCCACTTGGACGTAGTGCACTTCTGTGGGGTGGGCGGTGGTGAACTCTTGGCGGTAGCGCACCGGCACCAAGTCGGCAGTGATGCGGCCCTCGGCATCCACCGGCACATCCCCCGGGGCCACGCGGTACTCGTCCTCTTCGTCAGCGGTGAGGTAGACCATGCCCAGATCTTTGCGCACCACGCCGTTCTCGACCCGGTAATAGGGGCTTTCGATAAAGCCGTACTGGTTGACGCGGGCGTGGGTGGCCAGGGATCCAATCAACCCGGCGTTGGGGCCTTCTGGAGTTTCGATGGGGCAGATGCGGCCGTAGTGGCTGGGGTGGATATCCCGCACCGCAAAGCCGGCCCGTTCCCGACTTAGGCCGCCGGGGCCCAGGGCAGATAACCGGCGCTTGTGGGTCAGCTCCGCCAGGGGATTGGTCTGATCCATGAACTGGGAGAGCTGGCTGGAGCCGAAGAACTCCTTAATGGCCGCCACCAAGGGTTTGGGGTTGACCAAAGAGGCCGGGGTGAGGTTTTCCGACTCGGAGACTGTCATCCGTTCTCGGATGATCCGCTCCAGGCGATTCAGGCCCACCCGCACCTGGTTTTGCAGCAGCTCGCCCACGGAGCGCACGCGGCGGTTGCCCAGGTGGTCGATGTCGTCCACATGGCCGATGTCGTACTCCAAATTGATCAGGTAGTCGATGACGGCCAAAATGTCGGTGACGGTAAGCACCCGCACACTTTCGGCTACGTTCAAATTTAACTTTTTGTTCAGCTTGTAGCGCCCTACCCGGCCCAAATCGTAGCGTTTGGGGTCGAAGAAGCGGGATTCCAGCAACTGCTGGCCACCCGATACGGTGGGGGGTTCCCCGGGCCGCAACTTGCGGTACAGCTCCATTAGGGCTTCTTCTTCGGTGTAGGGCCCCTCTTTCTCCATGGTTTTCTGGAAGAATTCGGGGTGGCGCAGGTTGTCGTAAATCTCGGAGTCGCTCAGGCCCAAGGCTTTCAGCAGAACTGCCGCCGAGAGCTTGCGGGTTTTGTCGATGCGCACCCACACCAGGCCGTTTTTGTCGGTCTCGAACTTCAGCCAGGCACCGCGGTTGGGGATGAGGCTGGCGCTGTAGGTGCGACGCCCGTTTTTGTCCAGCTCCGATTTGTAATAGACGCCGGGGCTGCGCACAATTTGGTTGACGATCACCCGCTCGGCGCCGTTGATGATGAAGGTGCCCCGATCCGTCATCAAGGGCAGTTCGCCGATGAAGACGTCCATGTCTTTGATCTCGCCGGTCTCTTTGTTGATCAGGCGAGTGGGCACCCGGATCTGCGCTTGATAGGTGGCATCCCGCCGCTTGGCCTCCTCGGGGTCGTAGCGGGGGCGGTTGATCTTGTACCCTTTGGAGGGATCCCCAGGGCGATATTCAGGCAGGAAGTGCAGCTCCAGCTTACCAGTGTAATCGACGATGGGGGAAAAGCTGAGAAGCTCCTCTTCAAACCCTTCTCGCAAAAACCACAAGAAACTCTCCCGCTGAATCTCCACCAGGTCAGGAAAGGTAGGAGCGACAGGGGATGGCACTGCTAATTGTGTCATGCGTTGCTCGGGAGGGGTCGCGCTGCAGTCAGGCTTCTCATTATAGAAACCCCGCCAACGATCGTCAACGAACGTTACAAAGGCCGAGGGACTGTCCGGATCCCGTGGGGGCGCACCTGGAAAATCTCGGCAAAACCGCTGGGGATCCCCTTTTGGCTGCCGGAGCAGGGACGATTCCCACCGTGCCTTAAGGATTGTTCACATCCATTCACACTCAGGCAGATTATTCTAATCTTTGACCGTTTTTACGGATCATCCGCTGCTCCAGCTCGGATTTCCGGTCGACCGTGGGGATCGGAGGGGTGGTTCTGACAGGCTCAGCCGGTCGCCAGGGTGGACGCGGCGCCGGTCTTTGTCGCTTTTGAGATGCACGCTGTTGATGCAGGCTAGGGGGCAAGACGCGGAGCCATCAATCATGAGAAAGGATCGGGAATGGGTTTACAAAGCTTCTCAGGCTGGGGGAACCTCGGGATGGCTTGCGGGTGATCTGCGGGTGATCTAATGAAGCACAGTTTGTTGGCGAGGAGGGTTTTGTGAGTCAAAGTCAGAACAATCAGAATAAAAAAAGTGATCTGTATAACCGGGACCACAGCTTGTCGGCCCAGTTGCGAGAGGGCACCAAGCAGTCCCACACCATGGCCGAGAACATGGCCTTTATCAAGTGTTTCCTGAAGGGAGTGGTGGATAAGCGGGCCTACAGCCGCTACGTGGGCAATTTCTACTTTGTCTACAGTGCTCTGGAAGAGGGCTTTGCCCAACTGCGAGAGCACCCGCTGGTGGGCCGGTTCTACTACCCGGAGCTGTGGCGCAAGACCAGCCTGGAGAAGGACTTGAATTATTTTATCGGCCCCAATTGGCGCGCTGTGGTCAAGCCCTCCCCTGCCTGCCAGGTCTATGTCAACCGCATTCGGGAAGTGGTGGAAAAAGATCCGCTTCTGCTGATCGCTCACGCCTACACCCGCTACATCGGCGACCTGTCGGGCGGTCAAATCCTCAAAAACATTGCCCGCCGGGCCATGGGCTTGCCGCAGGGGGAAGGAACGGCCTTCTACGATTTCGAGCAGATCCCTCATGAGGGCAAATTCAAGCAGCGCTACCGCGCCCAGCTGGATGCGTTGGAGCTGGATCAAACCACCATCGACCGCATTGTGGCAGAGGCCAACTATGCCTTCAAGCTGAACATGGATCTGTTTAGGGAGTTGGAGGGCAATTGGCTGTTGTCGATGGCCCGCTTGGCCTGGAATTCGCTGCTCAGCCAGTTTCAACGCAAGCCCACCCGTTCTGAGGCAGCCGCTCCCAGCTCCTGAGCCCTAGATTCCAGATCTCCCCTCTCCCAGAGGAGAGGGGGTGAGGGCTAGTTACATTCGAGGGTGTCGCGGGTGGCCCGACCAGTTACAGGGTTAACGCCGGTGGCCCGTTCACAGAGGATGGAGAGGGCGTCTTGGCGTATTAAGGCATTGGTGAAATCGGCCCCATCAATTTGGATCCCTTCGACTCGGGCCAGCCACATCATGCTGTCCTGCAGTTGCGCTTCTCGCAGATCCGCACCCTGTAGGTTGGCCATGTCCAAAGTGGCCCCGCGCAAGTCGGCTCCGCGCAAGTTGGCTTTGCTGAGATTGGCCCCGAACAGGTTCGCCCCTGCCGCCTTCACATGGCTGAGATCGCTTTGGCGCAGGTTGGCCTTGAGAAACTTCCAGCCGCTCAGGTCTTGCCCTGCAAAGCTCACCCCCTGTAGATCTCGTTTGGTGTAGTCTTCGGCGTGGGCCGGGGATCCCAGCGGAGTAACCCCCAGGCAGAGTATCAGCCCGCAAAGCACCATCCCCCGCAGGAAACGGCTCAGCCAAGACCGCCTCGCCAGAACCGAAGCCAGCCAAGCAACAGACATCGTGGATCCCTCCCTCAAGGAAACCTCCATGGCTTGGGAATTGCTTCTGGTTTTATCTTACCGGATAGGGATCCCGCCGGCAGGTTGGGCTATCTTAAAGTCTTCTACTAAAGTCTTCTACAGACCAGATCCGCGATTGGCGAGGGGGCGACAGGGATCCATGTCCGAGATCGAGGTCTTCGATGCGGAGCAGTTGGCCGGGCTGATCGAGGGTCTGGCAGAGGCGATCGGCAGGGATCATCCCCACCTCCAAAAGTTGACGTTGATCGGCATTCGCACCCGGGGAGTTCCCCTGGCCTACCGCCTGCGGGATCGGATTGCCACTCTGCTGGGGATCCCGCCCCAAGTGGGGGAGCTGGACATCACTTTTTTCCGCGACGATTTGAGCGCCGGCGGGTTGCGCACCCCCGATCGCAGCGAAATGCCGCGTGACCTGACCGGCCAAGAAGTGGTGCTGGTAGATGATGTGATCTTTCGCGGTCGCACCGTGCGAGCAGCTTTGGAGGCTCTAAACCACTTTGGGCGACCGGAACGGGTGCGATTGGCGGTGTTGATCGACCGGGGTCACCGGCAGTTCCCCATCCAGCCCGATTACTGCGGTTGTCAGCTTTCCACAGAACCGGAGCAAACGGTGAGAGTCCATCTGCGGGAAACCGATGCAGAAGAGCGGGTGCTGTTGATAGACAAAACGGCAAAGATCAAGTCCTGAGCCGGCGCTGGGGTGCGGTATTTTGGGGATGACCTGCTAAAACTTGCCGCCATGCCTCGGTTGCCGGAAACCCGCCGCTACGCTGTTTTGGGCACGGGCGCTTTGGGAGGATTTTATGGGGCGAAATTGCAACAGGCGGGCTTTTCGGTGCATTTTCTGCTGCACAGCGACTATGACCATGTTCGCCAAAGCGGCCTCTGGGTGCAGTCCTGCTGGGGGGATTTTCATTTGCCCCAGGTGAATGCCTACGCAGCCGTGGAGGACATGCCCGCTTGCGAAGGGGTGATCGTGGCTTTGAAAGCCACCCAAAATGCGCTTCTGCCGCACTTGATCCCGCCTGTGTTGGCCGAGAATGGCGTGGTGATCTTGTTGCAAAACGGGCTGGGGGTGGAACCCGAGATTGCCGATTGCGTTGGCCCAGAGCGGGTCATGGGGGGCCTCTGCTTCATCAGCTCCAATAAGGTTGGCCCCGGCCACATTCACCATCTGGATTACGGTTCGGTGCTGCTGGCAGAGTACGGCCCTGGCTATGCCCCCCAAGGGATCACGCCCCGCCTTCAACAAGTTCAAGCCGATTTTCAACGGGCAGGGATCCCGACTTCGCTCTCACCAGATTTGATGTTGGCCCGCTGGCAGAAACTGGTCTGGAATATTCCCTTCAACGGCCTCTCGGTGGTGTTCAATGCCGATACTCAGCAAATGATTCGAGACCCTGAGGCCCGTGCTTTGGCGGAAACGCTGATGCAGGAGGTGATACAGGGAGCTGCAGCTTGTGATCGCCTGCTTCCCGACTCCCTGATCCAAGAAATGCTCATCAATACCGAGAAAATGGCCCCCTACCGCACCAGCATGAAAATCGACTATGAGCGCAAACGTCCTCTGGAACTGCAGGTGATCTTCGGCAACCCACTGCAGTACGCTCGACAAGCTGGGATCCATCTACCACGGGTTGAAATGCTCTATCGGCAGTTGCAGGTGTTGGATCGCCTGAATCGAGGGATCCCTGGGGAGCAGCAGGCTTAGGTTTTTCAAGATCCGGCGGAGCGATCCCAGGGCTGGACCAGGCTTTCTTCTTGGCTTGTGGGTAAACTGAGCCGCAGTCCTGTACCGTTGCTCCGGCTTTATGCCCCTGGGATCCACCCACGATCGCATCACCCTCTGGACAGCCCCCGGCATCACCTTAGCCGCCGGTTTGCTGGGGAACAGCACCACGGTTGCTCTGGCCGTGGGATCGGCCTATCTATTCAGCGGCCTGATGTTTTCTGGAGATCTGGACACCTGTTCCCGACAGTATCAACGCTGGCTGTTCTTGCGCTGGATTTGGCTGCCCTACCGCAAGTGGATGCGGCATCGCTCCTTTTGGTCTCATGGGCCGATTGTGGGCACCGCCGTGCGGGTACTGTACTTGAGCCTATGGGCAGGAGGAGCTGGCCTGCTGGGGGCTTGGCTGGGATCCCGGTTGGGCTGGTGGATGTGGCAACCCTGGGTGTGGGGCAGCGATCTCTGGCAATTGCTGCAAGTTCACGCCGAGATGCTCTTTTGGATTGGGATGGGGTTGGAACTGGGATCGGTGAACCACAGCCTGAGCGACTGGACGATCTCCCACTGGAAACGCTGGCGCAAACGCCGTCAGGCTCGATCTCCCGCCAGGCGACTCAGCTATCGTGGCTAGGGATCCATTGGGCCAAAAGCTGATTCTTGCCTGCCCCGGCATTTGAATGGCGGTGAGATTGCCTACCCCCCACTCCCGCTTGAACCTGTTGCTGTGCTGTGCCCACAACTCCGCGACCTGTCCTCTTAAGGAGGCTGAAACTGCAAGTCTTTACCAATTGCCCTCTGGCCTAGGTGCTCTGCCCGGCTTTCACAGCTTGATGCAAGTTGTTTTTATCAAGAATCTTCCCTATTCTGGTGGCTAGGTATTGCGATTCAATCTCAATAAAGCTATACTGTTACTCAGTTGAGTGGTGGAGTCATATCCATCAGTCTTCCTCTCTTGTCTTGGATGCGGCAGGGATCCTGTGCTGGCAGAGCTGGCCATCTGCGTCAGCAGGGATCCCTTTTTCTCCTCTCCAAGGCTAAGCAAGGTTCTGTGCTAATGAGAGTCAGAATCAGTTGATAGAGAGATTTTTTGCTTGCTCATGTCAATCTGTGGAGGTGGCAGTGTAAAGGAGCAACAGCGGCTGAGGGTTATGGCTTTGGAAGGGGGCAATCTGGCTTCGGGAACCGGAAGACAAGACCGAATACAAAGATTGCTGCTCTAGTTTCCTTTGCAAACTTGTCAGAAGCTAAGGAAAAAGACCAACCTTTTGGGACAAACTGTCTGTCCTATGTCTTGCTTTGTCGTTCAAAAATTTATGTTGGGCTCAAGAGAAACTCTAGAAAAAAGTTGAATCAGGTGGAAGAATCAGTTAGAATCTAGCTGGCGTTAACGCTAACCGCGACGAAGAGACTGGAGGGAGGAAAGCCTAACAGCCTCTCTCCTTTTTTCTGTAGAGATTACCCTCACCTTCAACCCCTGTCTTGTGAGAGAGGGGGAAGCCTGAATGTCCTATGACCCAAAGCGGCTAGAATTTCCATCAACTCTTGTTTTATTCTCTATCCCAAACCTGATACTAAAGAGTTGCCCCTCGATCTTGTAACCATTGAGCAGCCAGCCTGTGTTGGCGTTTTTGTGCATAGGCTAAGGGGGTATGCCCATCTTCATTGCGAGGGTTTAGTTCGGCTCCATTTTCCAGCAAAAGCTCCAGGATTTCGATGTGTCCTTCCCAAGCAGCCCAGTGCATCGGTGTCGCCCCGAATCGGTTGCGCGCATTGGCATTGGCCCCGTACAAGAGCAGAAAGCGAGCGATGCCCAAATCCCCTCGGGTGGCGGCTTCATGCAGAGGGGTTCGGCCTGTTTCGTCAGTGGCATCCACCGGCGCTCCCTTGGATAGTAGGCGGGCCAGAATGCTTTTTCGACCGGTGGCTGTGGCCCAGTGGAGAACACGACCGGTGTTGGCTCCCTTTTGGATGAGCAGACCGATTACTTCTACCTGATCGGTTAAAGCAGCCCGATGGAGAGGGGTATAGCCATGGTTATCTGGGAGATTGATATCACTGCCTGCCCTCAAGAGACGCTCCACCAGCTTGACCTGACCCCTGGCGGCAGCCAAATGGAGAGGGGTAGCACCTGTGGGATCTAAGGCATTGGGGGAGGCGCCATATACTAAGAGCAAGTCCAGCAGTCCCAGATGGCCAAGGAGTGTCGCTTTGTGAAGCAAGGTCATTCCCTGAGCATCGACAGCATTTACATCTTCCCCCCGCTGCAAATGGGCCAATAATTGTTTTAGATCTCGATTGGCAAGAGCTTGATGAAGCGCTTCACTCATAACAGATAGAAATAAAAAAGCCAAGTTGCAATGAAGTTGGGCAACAGGAAGGGATCCTCGATAGGCCGGAATGGAGGCTCCAAACAACTTGGGCAAAGTCTAACACTGGATCCCTGCTGCTGAGGGAAGCGGGAGAACCAAGCGCTTGGTGGGATCCCTTAGTCAAGCCGGGGCTACAGGGGTAGACTAGAGCTGGTTTTCGGTCAAGTCTTTTCCCGCTCCCTTGACTTCGCCACTGTTTATGGATTACTACGCGATCCTGAACCTATCTCCTGCAGCCGACATTGAAGAGATTAAACAGGCGTTTCGACGGTTGGCGCGGCAGTTTCACCCTGATGTGGCAGGGGAGGGATCCCGAGAGCGTTTCCAACAAATCCACCAAGCCTACCAAGTGCTGAGCGACCCTGAGCAGCGGCAGCGCTACGATGCACAACGTCAATCTGCACAACGTCAATCTCCACCCAGCTCTCCTGCTGCCGGCGAAAGGCGGGTGGTCATTCGCAGCATAGGCCCCTCATCGGCAGAGCAGCCCAATCCGGAAGGGCTCAAGGAGGGGATTGCCCGCGTCAAGGCAGCCTGGCGGGAGCGGAAGTTGCCCACGGCGGTGGCCCAGGCGGAGGCGCTGCTGAAACGGTTTCCCAACTCCAGCGAGGCCATCCACATCTTGGCGTTGGCCTACCAGCGCTTCGGCAACTATTTGATCTACGAGGGGCGCTATCAGCAGGCGGAAGCCTACTTGAGAAAAGCTTTGGCCACGGAGCCGCACAACCGAGAATTGGCCTTTGAAATCAAGCGAGATTTAGCCCGTCTGGGCATTCGGGAGGGATCCCGCTAACTTGCCTGCGTTGGGATCCCCAACGTCTGAGCTGCCCACTGCCGGAGTTGTTGGCGGTTGACTTTGCCCTGAGGGTTGCGCGGGATCCCGGTACACCACAGCCAGTGCTTCGGATGCTTGAAGGGACTCAGTTGGCGGCTTAGGTGTTGCTTCAGGTGCATCTCCAGCTCTTTGGGGATCCCTGTTTTGGGGACGACCACCGCCACCACCTGCTGCCCCCATTCGGCATCCGGTAGGCCCAACACGCACACATCTTCCACCCAGCCGCTGGCTCGGATCTCCCCTTCCACTTCTGCAGCCATCACCTTTTCCCCGCCGGTTAGGATTAGGTCATCGGCTCGACCTAACCAATAGAGGGATCCCTGTCGGTCTAGATAGCCCAAATCGCCGGGGGTAAAGCCTTGCTGTTGCCCTTCGCGTAAGCGGTGCGTAGCACTTAGGTGCGGGTAGTAGCCCAGTGCCAGCGACTCTGCCTGAATGTGAATGTAGCCCACAGCATGGCTGGGCAGGGGATCCCCTTTTTCGCTGCGGATCTGGAGCGTGGCGTGGGGCAGAGGCCGACCCAGACTGTCGCTCCCTTGCCAAAAGGCTTCTGGCAGTAACGTACACACCTGGGAGGCGGTCTCGGTCATACCGTAGGTGAGGGCAAGGGGAAGGTGAAGTTGCCGGGCCTGTTGCCGCAAGCTGGGCCAGGTGGGGCCACCGCCGACCAAAATGGCCCGAAATTGGCGCAGGCTCTCCAAAACTCCCGGATGGGCGCTGAGCAACAGCCGTTGCAACTGAGTGGGCACCAGCGATAGAAAGCTCCCCGGCAAAGGGGGATCCCAAGCCTTGGCCTGCTGTTGCCGTTTCCAATCCCAGACAACCCACTGCCCACCGCTCAGCCAGGAGCGGACTGCCTGCATCAAGCCGCTGACGTGGTACAGGGGCAGAAGGCAATAGCTGTGTACAGGCCCAACGGCAAAGTGCTGTTGGTGGGCTTTGGCCGAGGCACTGAGGGTCAGCCAAGAGTGCAGGGCCCATTTCACTTGGCCGCCAGAGCCACCCGTGGGGATGCCGATCAGCGGCCAATGGGAGCTGGGCACAGCTTCCCGCAAATCCCGCAGGCGCAGATTCAAGGGGGCGGGATCCCCTTCCAGTCGGCCCTGGCGCCAGCACCAGCCGGATCCCATATCCGCCAAAGCCTGTCCCCATTCCCGTTCTCCCCAGTGGGGATTACCCAGGAACAGCGGGATCCCCAAGCGCTGGCAAGTCAAAACTGCCGCCCACACCTGCACTGGATGCGAGTCCGCCACCAGCAGGGGAACGGCCTTGTCTGCCAAAGGGCGCAGTTGCTCTTCCAGTTTGGACAGGCACTCCTTCAAGTCTCCGCCATCCCCGGACAAGACAATTGACCTCATGGGCTATGGGTATGCCATCTCAACGGCTTCGCGGATCCCCTGCATTTTATTAGGGGATCCCCCCTCGATTTCCTTGGCAAGGAACGGTGAGGATAGGTTTGGGCTTGGCTTATCATGATCTAGGTTTGAACTGGGAGGTCTGTGTTGTGATCGAGCCGATTTTGTTGGGGATCGTCTTGGGCATGGTGGTGGTCACCTTGGCGGGCTTATTCGTGGCAGCCTACAGGCAATATCAACGCAGCAACAAGATCGGCCTGTAGGAGCAGCCTTTGGGGGGGTTGGAGAAAACCCATAGGGGAGAGAGAGATTGAGGTGGCATGGCAATGCACTGGCTGCGCACAGTCGCTGCTTTGCGGGAGCAGGTAGCCAATTGGCGGGGATCCACAGTTGGCTTGGTGCCCACGATGGGATCCCTGCATGAGGGCCATCTCAGCCTAATCCGCCGCTGCCGGCAAGAGTGTGACCACACGGTGGTCAGCATTTTCGTCAATCCGCTGCAATTTGGCCCCAACGAAGACTGGGATCGCTATCCCCGCGACGAAGAGGGGGACCGAGCTTTGTGCGAGGCAGCAGGTGTGGATGTGGTCTTTGCCCCTGACCCGCAAGAGATGGGAGCCGACCCCGCAACCGGAAGCGACCGCACCTGGGTCATGCCCCCCGAATCCCTTCTGCAGACCCTCTGCGCCCCCCACCGACCTGGCCACTTTCGCGGTGTAGCCACCATTGTGCTGCAACTGCTGAACTTGGTACAGCCGCAGCGGGCCTACTTCGGCCAGAAAGATGCCCAGCAACTGGCGATCATTCAGCGTTTGGTTCGGGATCTGCAAATACCCACCACGATCGTCCCTTGCCCCACGGTGCGAGAAGCCGATGGCCTTGCCTGTAGCTCCCGCAACCGCTACCTTTCTGCTGCTGAACGACAGGTGGCTGCCGGGCTGTACCGGGCCTTGCGTCGGGGATATGACCATTGGCAGGCCGGGGATCCCTCAGCAGAAGGGATCCTTGCCGCCGCCCGTGCTGAGCTGGAGCATACCCCAGAGCTGCAACTGCAATACCTGGAATTGGTGGATCCCCAAACGCTACAGCCGCTGCCGCGGGTGGAAGACAAGGGCCTGCTGGCCATTGCTGCCTATGTGGGGCAAACTCGCCTGATCGACAACCTGCTCCTTTCCCCAGAGCAAGGGGATCCCTCGCTGGAGAGAGTCCAGCATGCGGCACCGCCCTCTTCCGGCACGACCTCTCCCCCGCGTCGCCCGCTGATTGCCATCGACGGCCCGGCTGGAGCCGGAAAATCCACCGTGGCGCGGGCAGTAGCCGCCCAGCTGCAGCTTTTGTACTTGGACACGGGGGCCATGTATCGAGCCATCACCTGGCTGGCACTGCAACGGGGGATCCCTTTGGACGATGCCGAGCAACTCACCCAACTGGCCGCCCAAACCCAGCTCACCCTGCAAAGTGGCACCTCTTCGACAGAGCCGACCCGCATCTGGGCCGATGGCGAAGAAATTACCCAGGCCATTCGCTCTCCGGAAGTGACCCGCTGGGTCTCTCACGTGGCGGCAGTGCCGGGAGTACGCCAGGAGCTGGTGAAGCGGCAACGCAGCATTGGCCGGGATGGCGGTGCTGTCTTGGAGGGGCGGGATATCGGCACCCACGTCTTTCCTGATGCAGAGCTGAAGGTTTTCTTGACCGCTTCTGTTGGGGAGCGGGCGCAGCGTCGGCAACACCAACTCCAAGCCCAAGGGCAAATGGTGCCTCTCGAAGAATTGAAAGCGCAAATCGAGCAGCGGGATCGCCGCGACAGCGAACGGCTCATCTCTCCCTTGCGGCCTGCCCCCGATGCCATCTTGATCGACACAGATCACCTGAGCCAATCCGAGGTGCAAGACAAGATTGTCATGTTGTACCGGCAACTTTTGGAGCGATCTGGACCGGCCCGTTTAGATCAGTAGCTTTGACTCAATCAAGACTAAATCAACGGGACAAGTCAGATTTCCGCATGATTTTCAGGGAGCTGGCCGGTTTGAACAGCTTGATCCCTCTCTCATTTCTCATTGAAGATTTTCGTTGAAGATGCAGTTGATGAGGGGGCACGGATGCCGAGCTATGGGTTGAGTGATGAACTTTGGCAAAACCACCGAGGTGTTGAGGTGCCGGAGGGGATCCCGTTGATGATGGAAATAGGCCGACCCGCTTTTCTCTCGATGAGCCAATGCTACCTGTATCCCGTTCCGCCGTCGCGAACGGAGCGCTATGGTTAATGTCTTCCTCTTGGCCTTTTTGCTGCTCCTCTCAGGAGCTTGCTCTGGGGCCGAAACCGCCATCACGGCCATGGACAACCTGCGCCTGGAATCTCTGATCGAAGAACAAGGGGATCCACAGGGCTTGTATCGACTGGCCCAACAACAGCGCTCGCGGCTGATCACCACCCTGTTGCTGGTGAACAACTTTGTCAACATCGGCATTGCCGCTTTGGCCACAACCCTCTCCATTGAACTGTTGGGAACCCAGATTGGAGCTTTGGCCGCCACCGTGCCCACCACAATTGTGGTGCTCCTCTTTGGAGAAGTAGCCCCAAAGTCTTTAGCGGTGAGCCATCCGCTAGGGGTGTTCCGCTGGGTGGTGCGGCCTGTTCATGTCCTATCGGTGCTGCTGCGCCCTTTTAGCGACGCTTTTGAGTGGGTTGTCAGCAGGCTCTTCAATCTATTGGAATTCTCCCCCCTGACGGCCACCGCTTCTCTCAAGGATTTGGAGCTGCTGATCGATGTGTTGGGGCAGCGGGGGCTGCTGGATTGGCAAAAACGGCGGCTGTTCCGCGGTGCCTTGGCTTTGGACTTACTCCAAGCGCGGGACGTGGCCAAGCCCAGAGTTAAAATGGAGACCATCTCCCACGACAAAACACTGCAGGATGTGGTGAAGCTCTGTTTGGAAACGGGCTACTCCCGCATCCCCGTACAGGGAGAATCCAAGGATGAGATCGTCGGCATCATCCACCTCAAGCAAGCCCTGCGCCATCTGGATCGAAAAGGCAATGCCGAAGTGACCCAGGCGATGGCACCGCCTTTTTTTGTGCCGGACACCAAGCGGGTCAGCCTGTTGCTCAAGGAAATGCTGCGCTCTCGCCAACACCTGGGGATCGTGGTGGATGAGTTTGGCGGCACCACCGGCCTGATCACGCTGGAAGACATTTTGGAGGAGCTGGTGGGGGATATTTACGACGAGAGCGACCTCTCCCCCCTGCTGCTGCAGCGACAACGACGACAAGGTGGCTCTTCTGCCCCCTCCGGTTGAGCACCATGAGCAATCGGGTTGTCCACCCTCTGAGTCTTAGCTGGCCCCTGAGGGATCCGTCTCGGCGGCTGTTGGATTCTCGTGCGCATCGCCGTTGGGAGTGAACTCTATCAAGCCAGCATCGACAGGGTAGCGGGCCACAAAAAAGATCCAGAAGCTGTGGATCCCTAGCCCCAAAGCCCACCAGCCCAACAGGGGCACCAGCCACGGCCAATCCGCGCGGTACAGTTGCTGAAAAAACACCAGCCCAGACCCGCTACAGAGGAAAACAGACAGGTGGGCGGCATAGGTATAGCGATCATCCAGCTTGCGAAATTCGGGATCCCGACGGGAGGGCTTCCGGGGCCAGCGAGGCGGCATGGCAAAACCATCCAGTTAAAACCTTCTCCAGTGTAGAACAGCCGTCGGCGGGGATCCCTGAGACTTGGGAGCGGCATTTCTGCTGCGGAACCCCAGTTTCACCGCGCCTTTGCCCAGCCAGTACACCAGCAAACCCATCAGCAGCACTGCCAGCCAAGGGGCCAGCACCGCCACCACCGCCAGCAGCAGAGAAGTGACGTTTTCGCCGGTGGCCAACAGCGGGTTGCCCAGCCCCCCTGTGTGGTGGTAGAGGTCACCAGTGTGGCACAAAAATGCGAAACTGAGGCCCAACCCCCAAAAAATGGCCGGTATGCCCTTCATATCCTCAGCGTTGATGGGAGTGCTCCCGCCAAGCGCAACTGGGGGGATCCGTCTCGGCTGGCTGAACCTCGAACTCCAGCGGTCCCTCTTCAGTGTACAGGTGCAGGTCGAACCAGAAGGTGGATCCCTGTTCTAGCTTGCTCTCCAGGCAGATGCGGGTTCGATGTTTCTCCAGGATGTTGCGCACGATGGCCAACCCCAGGCCGGTGCCCTCTAGGGTGTGGACCCGGTTCTCGACACGGAAAAAGCGGTCGAAAATCCGCTCTTGATCTTCTGGGGCAATGCCAATGCCCGTATCGGCCACCGCCACCCGCACTGCCTGCGGGGATCCATCCGCCTGAACCACCAGGTGGGCATGTACCGTCACCAGGCCCCCTGAGGGGGTGAACTTGAGGGCATTGCCCAGGAGATTGGTCATCACCTGCAGCAGCAGATCGTAGTTGCCCCAGACCAGCGGCAGATCCGGATCGACGAACTTGCGCAGCTGGATCCCTTTGTCGCGGGCCTGCAGTTGGTGGGTGCGCAAAGTCTGCTCGATCACTGCCGCGATGTCGACACCTTCAAAGTGGTACTGCTTGCCCGATTCCAGACGAGACAAATCCAAAACATCGTTGACCAGGCGGGTGAGGCGGTCGGTTTCGCGGTTGGCAATTTCCAGATAATCCTGCCGCTCCGCCGAGGACATCTGCTCGCCGTACTCGTAGAGGGTCTCGATAAAAGACTTGATGCTGAAGAGGGGGGTGCGCAGCTCGTGGCTGATGTTGCTGATGAATTGAGCCTTGGCTTCGTTGAGCTCCACCTCGCGGGTGATGTCCTGCACCGTCATCACGATCCCCTTGAGATTTTGCCGCCGCGGATCCGACACCGGCGAAAGCAGGATGCGGATAACACGCTTGGTGGGGCCGGTGAGGTTGACGCGAACTTCCTCTGCCTCTTGATCCCCGCGGGCAATTTGCATCAGGGGGCGGGCCAGTTGCTGCTGCAGATCCTCCGGCAACAGCTCCGGCAGGGGTTTGCCCAAAACGGGATCCCCTCCCCAGCCAAACATGCGGGAGGCGGCAGGGTTGAGCAGCAGCACCCGCAACTCGGCATCCAGCAAAATGGCAGCATCGACGATGGAGAAGACCAAGGTCTCCAACTTGGCTTTGGCGGCAGCCAGTTCCTCGATGTTTTGCTCTTCGTAGCTTTGCAGCCGCTCCGCCATCTCGTTAAAGCTGTCGATGAGCTGGGCCAGCTCTCCCCCGAAGGGCAGGTCGATGCGCTGCTTGAAGTTACCTTTGGTGATCTCCTGGACACCTTTGACCAGCTCTTTGATGGGATAGGTGATGGTGAGGGCATTGACCACCGCTCCCAGGATGGCCAAGACCCACACCGCCAAAAACACCCCAATCGAGACCTCCCGCGCCAGCTGGGTGGAGCGCACCAGGGCAGGATTGGGATTGATCCCCAGGCCGAGGGTGCCCAAAAAGCGGCCCTGATGGTAGATGCCGACAAAAATATCCGTCACCCGCCCGGCAGGAGTGAGGTGGGTGCGCACCAGCGGTTGGCCCTCAGCAGGGGGGCGATTGTCCGGCAGTTGCATGCGACGGGTGAGGCTGAGGGAGGTTTTCACCTCTTGGTTGGAAAACGGGATCCCGTAGTAGATGTTTCCTTCGGGATCGGCGTAGAGCAAATAGCGGATGCTGCTGGTGCTCTCAAAGTACTGGCGGGACAGTTGGGCAACTTCGCCAATGCGATCTTCCGCAATCAGGGGGGCGACATTGGCGGCCAAGAGCAGCCCCAGATCTCGGCCAAAGCGGGCCTCGTTGAAGCGGGCATCCTGCTGCACAGTGCTGACGGCCCAGAAGGTAAAACTGCTCACCACCAATGAGACCACCAGCGTTGCCACAAAGAGCAACTGAGTTTCCAACCGCAGTTTTTGCTTCCATCGCGCCCACCAGCGCTGCAGGGATCCCATAGAGATCCCGGTCGTTGTTGGCACTGACATGTCCACAGCGCCAGGCAATGGCTCGGCAGGAGAAGAAGCCAGCTCAGGAGATTGGACTTCGGCAATGGGCTCGGCTGGCTCGACAGTGCTGACAGGAGGCATGAACCCAACGTGAACAGATAGCGTGAACGGATATAGGGCGGTGATTCGCCACCATTCTGACATGGGCAGGCGATCCCTTTGTCTCAGCCAAGGCCGGGTGAGAACCGGTATGGGATCCCGGCTTCGCAACGCAACCTGCTCCAGCCGACCTGCAGGGGAATGGTTGCCAATACCGATAAAGGTATCCCCAAGCAAAGCTTGTCAGCGCCCCTAAAGTTGATAGACTAGAAAATCGTGCTTCACCAGGTCAGAGTGACCGGAAAAATCGTGACCAACAGCCCCGTCAGCCAATTTATCCAACATCATTTTCGCCACTTCAACGCCGCCGCGCTGGTGGATGCGGCCAAGGGCTACTGTGCTCACCTGGAAAAGGGCGGCAAAATGATGGTGACCCTGGCCGGTGCCATGAGCACAGCGGAGCTGGGCCTTTCCCTAGCGGAAATGATCCGGCAGAACAAGGTGCACGCCATCTCCTGCACCGGCGCCAACCTAGAAGAGGACATCTTTAACCTCATCGCCCATGAGTTCTACGAGCGGGTGCCCCACTACCGCGATCTTAGCCCGCAGCAGGAGCAGGAGCTGCTGGAGCGGCACCTGAACCGGGTAACCGATACCTGCATTCCCGAAGAGGAGGCGATGCGGCGCCTAGAAAAAGCCCTTTTGGAAGAGTGGATGGCTGCCGACCAGGCCGGGGAACACTACTTCCCGCACGAGTTTATCTACCGCATCCTGCGCAGCGGCCGGCTGGAGCCCTACTACCAAATTAATCCCCGGGATTCTTGGGTTTACGCCGCTATGGAGGCCAACTTGCCCATCTATGTGCCGGGATGGGAAGACTCCACCACCGGCAACATGTATGCCGCCCACTGCATCACGGGTGAGATCCGCAATGTGCATACCGTCCGCACAGGGATCGAGTACATGATCCACCTGGCGGACTGGTACACGCACACCTCGGCGGAGTGCTCCATTGGCTTCTTTCAAATTGGCGGCGGCATAGCCGGGGATTTCCCCATTTGTGTGGTGCCCATGCTCCATCAAGATCTGGGTCGCCAGGGCGTACCCCTGTGGGGCTATTTCTGCCAGATCAGCGACTCCACCACCAGCTACGGTTCCTACTCGGGGGCAGTGCCCAATGAGAAGATCACCTGGGGCAAATTGGGGATCGACACCCCCAAATTTGTCATCGAGTCGGATGCCACCATCGTGGCGCCTTTGATCTTCGCCTGGGTGCTGGGGTGGTAGAGAAGGGGAATCAATCTGTATGCCCGTCGGTTGAGGCGGAGCGGGGCCAGCGGGACAACAGGGTTGCAGCTTCCCAGCGGCGCAGATCCTGGGCGATGCGCAGGGGCGTGAGGCCGTAGCCGTCCGGCTCGTCGATCTCGGAGCCATGTTCCAGCAGCAGCCGAACGACCTCGGGGTTGCCGGACCAAGCGGCAAAATGCAGGGGAAGGCCACCGGCGCCAAAACGAGCGTTCACCTCGGCCCCTCCCTGGAGCAGGGCTTTCGTAACCTCAGGGTTGCCCAGGCGAGCCGCTTGGTGCAGTGGGCTAGCTCCCCCATGGTCTAGTTGATTGGGATCCGCCCCCGCTGCCAGCAAAAGACGGGCGTTGAGGCCGCTCTCCACGAAAAACAGGGCTGTCTTGCCCCGCTCATCGACGGCGTTGGCGTCTTTCCCCAGCCAGAGAGCCAGTTGCAGCCGCAGCGGGTTGGCTTGGGCCAAGGCTTGTGGATCTTCTGGTAGGGAGTATCCATAGAATCCCAGACCCCCCACTAGCAGGGATCCCAGTCCGACAGCGATTTTTAGGACCTGACCTCGCATAGCCCTATTCCTCAAAGAAAAGGATGGCGAGCCCCTGCCTGGGCAGAGCCTGGGCCGAGAGCAGCAACGGGTTGCTGAGGGCAGGTTGCGGGGCAGCAGCGGGGAAGAGACGCAAAAACTCCTGCAGCGGCAGCAGCTCGCATTGGGATTCCTCGGCGGCGGCCGTGCGATACATGGTGGGGATGACCAGCTTGGGCTGCAGCGCCTCAATGGCCGCCTTGGCCCCGGCAGGATCGTAATTTTTCGGCCCACCCCCCACTGGCACCAGCAACAGGTCGGGACGAGCAAGCAGGATGGACTGCTCCCGCGTAATTGGCTGCAGCGCCCCTCCCAAATGGACAATGTCGATCCCAGCCATGCGCCAGCGCCAACCCACGTTTACGCCAAAGCGAGGGCCACGGGGCATGCGTACTCCTTGCACCCGGATCCCGTCAATCAGATAGTCTCCCGGCTGAAACAGCACCTTGGGGTTGCCGGGCACCACATCCAAAGCACCCTCATCCAACAAGCGGCTGCTGAGCAACACCAGATCGGCAGCAACTCGTGGGGCAGGATAGCCAGCCGTACAGCCCGCCGGCCGAAACGGGTTGACCAGAAACCGTTGGCCCTCCCCCTCGAACAAAACACAACTGTGGTGCAGCCAAGTCAGTTGCAGCCCCTGCGAGCTGGAGCCGGGAGTGAACTCTATAGACCCTGGGGTTGTTGGCGTTTCCGAACCTTGTGCCGGCGCTGTCTGAGCGCCCGCTTTGCGCCCTCTGGCCAGGTTCACGGCCATCGATCCCAGCAGCCCAGCGCTGGCTTGCAGAAGCTGGCGACGCTTCATGGAGTGGGGATCCCTGATGTAACAACGGCAACGGTTTCCTGAGGTTTCTGCGAAACATTGGGCTGAGCAGCAGTTGAGGCTTTGGCGCTGCGCAGGAAGTTGCTCAACAAGCGCTTGCCCTCTGCAGTCAAGATGCTCTCCGGGTGGAACTGCACGCCCTGAACATGGGGATAGCGGCGGTGGCGTACCCCCATGATGATCCCATCGCTGGTTTGGGCCGTCACCTCCAGCTCGTCAGGACACGTAGAAGGCTCGATCACCAAGCTGTGGTAGCGGGTGGCCGTGAAAGGCTGGCTCAACCCCTCAAACACCCCCACCCCTCGATGGTAAATGAGCGAGGTTTTGCCATGCATCAGCTCAGGTGCGCGCACGATCTGACCACCATAGACCTGGCCAATGCACTGGTGCCCCAGACAAACCCCCAAAATCGGCAGCTCTGGCCCCAGCTCCCGAATCAACTCCAGCGAGATCCCAGCATCTTCTGGCCGCCCTGGCCCAGGAGAGATAACTACAGCTTGCGGCTGCATTCGGCGCAGGTCGTCAACGGAGAGCTGGTCATTGCGAAAAACCTGAAGCTGAGCTCCCAACTCCCCCAGGTACTGCACCAAGTTGTAGGTAAAGCTGTCGTAGTTGTCGATGACGACCAGCACGATAGCATCCGGCAACGGCACCCCATTTTAGCACTTGCTTGAGCTGCTGTTCTTGATCCAAAGAAGCAGAGTAACTGGCGCTTTTTGCAGGGGAGCAGTCGACGCCCCAAGAAAGCTTGTATCCTAGAAGGTACAACCCACAGGAAGCAGTGAATTGGGCGGGTTTCCAGGTTTCCCAATGTTGATTTGGATCCCATGAGTGCGCTTCTCTCCCCGGCAACCGATTTGCTGGACGAGTTGCGGCAGCTTTTCCCCTTTGAGCTGGACGACTTTCAGATCCGAGCCATTCAGGTTCTGGCTGCTGGGGAATCGGTGGTGGTTTGTGCTCCCACAGGATCCGGCAAGACCCTGATTGGAGAATATGCGATCTATCGAGCCTTATCCCAGGGCAAGCGGGTTTTCTATACAACGCCCCTAAAGGCCCTCTCCAACCAAAAGTTCCGGGATTTTGGCCAGCAATTCGGCCCAGAACAGGTTGGCCTGCTCACCGGCGACATTTCCATCAACCGGGATGCACCGGTCTTGGTGATGACCACCGAGATCTTCCGCAACATGCTCTACGGCACACCGATATCCTTGGCAGTGCAAAGGTATGCCTACGGCGAACGCGATGACGGCACAGAATTCTCAGAGGGCGAGGTGGATCCCTTGCGGGATGTGCAGGCGGTGATCTTGGACGAATGCCATTACATGAACGACCAGCAGCGGGGCACCGTCTGGGAAGAAGCAATCATCTACTGCCCCCCCACGATCCAGCTCATTGCCCTTTCTGCCACCCTGGCCAACAGCGACCAGCTCACCGATTGGATGAACCAGGTGCATGGCCCCACCCATCTGATCGACTCCAACCACCGCCCGGTGCCGCTGCAATTTCACTTTGCCAATCGCAAAGGGCTGTTCCCCCTGCTGGAGCAAACCGAGTCGGGGCAGTGGGTTCGCAACCGCCGCTTGAAAAGCAAACGGCCCAACTCCCACGAGCCCTCCTGGGCAGGAGTGCCGGACATAGCGCAGGTGTTGGAAAACTTGCGCCAGCGGGACATGCTGCCGGCCATCTATTTCATCTTCAGTCGCAAAGGCTGTGATATGGCCGTGGCCAGCGTAAGGGATCTGGACTTGGTAGCCAGCGAGGAAGAACGGCAGCAGTTGGCCGAGCAGATCGACCGCTTTTGTCGAGAAACGCCCGAAGCTGTCCGACGAGATCAGTTGGATGCCCTTTACCGGGGTATTGCCGCTCACCATGCCGGCATGTTGCCTGCCTGGAAGGGACTGGTGGAGCATCTGTTTCAGCAGGGGCTAGTGAAGCTGGTCTTCGCCACTGAGACTTTGGCCGCCGGGATCAACATGCCTGCGCGAACCACGGTGATCTCTTCCCTTTCCAAGCGCACCGACAACGGCCACCGCCTCTTGACCGCTTCCGAGTTCATGCAAATGTCGGGCCGAGCCGGACGGCGGGGCAAGGACATCATCGGCCATGTGGTGACGGTGCAATCCCCGTTTGAGGGGGCCCAAGAAGCTGCGCGGCTGGCCACCTCTGGAGCGGATCCCTTGGTGAGCCAGTTTACCCCCACCTATGGCATGGTGCTGAACCTGCTGCAAAAGCACTCTTTGGAAGCAGCACGGGATCTGATCAACCGCAGCTTCGGCCAGTATTTGCTCTCGTTGCAAAAGTTGCCCGAACAACAGGAGATCCTGCACACGCGCGCCGAGCTGGAGGAGATCGACCGTCTCTTGGGAGGCATTGCCGACGAAGATATCGCCCGCTATGAGAAGATGCAGGCGCAACGGCGGGAAGAACGACGCATTTTGCGCTACTTGCTCAAACAACGGGAAGCTGAGCCGGATCCCACCTTGCGGCTGTTGGCCTTTCCCCACATTCATGCCCAAGAGGAAAAAATCCGTGCCCTAGAAGCTCAAATCCGAGAGAACCCCGCTCACCAAGTGGGGAAAAAATTGCTGGGTTTGCGAGAAAAACGCCAGCGCTTGCTCAAGCGCCTCGAGCACCTGGAGCGGCAAAGCGATTCCGTGCAGGAGTTGCGCTGGCAGCAATTTATGGCCTTGGTGGGGGTGTTGCAGGATTTCAACTGTCTGCAAGAGTATCAACCTACCGATAGCGGAGAGGTGGTGGCCGCGCTGCGGGGGGATAACGAGCTCTGGCTGGCGCTGGCTCTGCTCTCGGGTGAGTGTCAGGGCTGTGCTCCCCATCATTTGGCCGGAGTTGTGGCTGCCTTGGTCTCAGAGGCTCCCCGTTCAGGTACCTACAGCCGGCTGCGCACCTCGGGGCTGGTGGAGGATGTGCTGCACGGATTGCGGGGTTTACGGCGGCAGCTGTTCCGCAGCCAACGGCAACACCAGGTGTTTCATGTGCCGATTGGGTTTGAGCCCAGCTTGGCTGGGATCGTCGAACATTGGGCGCAAGGGATCCCTTGGGAAACCCTAGAAGCCAGCACCAACCTAGATGCCGGAGACTTGGTGCGCCTGATCCGCCGCACGCTGGATTTGCTTTCTCAGATCCCTTATGTTCCCCATCTGCCGGCGGAGTTACGGGAAAATGCCCGTCAAGCCCAAAAAATGCTGGATCGCTTCCCGGTGAGCGAGTTGATCTAGCGAGCTCAGACCGTTTGCTGTTCAGTGAGGTTGCAGCTCTATGATGCCCGCCGGTGAACCCACCCTCAGGGATGTGTTGAGTGTTATTGAAGAGATCCGGCAAGATGTGGAAGAGATCCGACAGGATGTGGAAGGACTACGGCAGGATGTCTCCAGAACCAACGAGCGGCTAGAAGCCCTGGCAGCCGATCAAGCAAAGCGCTGGGCCGAGCAGGAAAGACGTTGGGCTGAGCAGGAGAGACGTTGGGCCGAGCAGGAGAGACGTTGGGCCGAGCAGGGGATAGAAAACCGGGTGATCCTAGAACGAATTGACACCTATCAAAAGGCTAGCGCCCAAGTGGTTAACCTGGCTTTTGCCTTGATTGGAGCTGCCACCGTAGCTCTTGTCGGCATCGTCCTACGGTTGGCCGTTAGTCTATAGTCTATAGTCAGCTGGTTCGGCAAAAACTTCGGCAGGCAGGATGGCCTTGCTTCTCTATTCGGCAACTGGTACGGCTTGTCCTTGAGTTTGGCATTCCGAATGGCCATCTCTGACAGGGCCATGTCCCACCCCGTCTGTTATATCCCCTATTGTGTCCCACTTTAGCCTGGATTACAGTGGGTTTCCCCGGTCTATCGTGGACACTAAAAAGCCCAGAAGCCTTGCTGGGTAAGAGCTTTCTGGACTTCAGTGGACGTTATCGGATTACGGAGAGAGTAGGATTCGGTCGCGCCAGCGGGCCGGATGGCCTTACCCACGGTGAGTTGCTCTGACAAACAAGTTCCAGCGGAGAGAGTGGGATTCGAACCCACGGTGAGTTGCCCCACACAGCATTTCCAGTGCTGCGCCTTCGACCACTCGGCCATCTCTCCAGATTGAGAACAGGGGCGACTTTCCAGGAGGGCTAAAAAGTCAGCTTTGTGATCCTAGCAAAGGATGGAAGCTATTAACGGGATCCTTTGGGATCCCCAGGCCGAAACATTTGCAGCAACACTTGCCGGCGAGAGCACCGCCAGTAATCAACATGGGATCCGATCAACCCCGTCTCATTGATCTGCATCTCTGTCCAGCCGGGGATGCACAGGCGGGGACGCCAAGGCAAAGCCAAAGCACCGCTCAGGATCCACTCGGTGCGGATCTGGTTGCCGGTTTGCCGAATATCCTGCAGATCGAGACGGATATCCTGTAGCCAACGCCCTATCCCCTCGATCATGCGGCGATAGCGATCCAAGCCGCGAAACTCGTTGAGGGGATCCCGGAAGTAAACCTGCGGGTCGTAGATCGCATAGGTCTGATCCCGGGGAAAGCGAGCGTAATCTGCCCGCAAGATGGCCACCAGATCGGCGCTAGGCGGGGCTTGGGAAGGAAGGCTCATGTCTTGGCCACGACAGAAAGAGACACCGTTTCCCCAGGGGCGGGGCAACACAACTGGATGGATTGGGACGTGGCGGCATTCAAGGCTGCCAGCTTTTCTCGAAACTCCTGCAGGCTGCCCAAGGGGCGGATCTGGGCGGCAAACCACCCGTGGTAGTCCACCTCTCCCATCGCCGTAGGGATCACCTGCTGGGGGCGTAGGGCTGCCACCACCTCCAGGGCCCGCTCTGGCCCCATGATCACCTCTCCCAAGAGGGGAAAGATCTGCCCCACCACCGGAATCAGTAGGGTATGGATGGAGCCAAACTCCTGCTGCAGCCGCGGGCGGACATCCGGTTGGGAAAGATGAGGCTCGTAGTAAAGCCGTGTCTGAGAGGGCACCTCTTCCAGCAGATAGCCCAGCTCACGGACAGGCCCTAGGGGCGCACCGGGAATGGCCGTGACCCGCAGATCCCCCCAGCGAACAGACTGCCAGGGATCCAGAGCCTGAACCGTTGCAAATCCTAGACTCTTCACGACTCTGGCTGCAGCCGGCGAGGCCAAAACGGGGATCCGCTTATCCAGGCGCTGCAACGTTGGTGGGTGGCAGTGATCCGGCTGGGCTTGGCTGAGGAGGATCCCGTCGATTTTGGGCAAGGTCTCCGGCGTAAAAGGGAGCGGCTGGCGGTGCTCCAGGCGGATGAACCAGGGGATCCCCAGAAACACCAGGGGATCCACCAGCCACGGATCCAATAGGAAGGTTTGCTCCCGGGTGTGGATGAGCCAACTGTTGAGGTCGATGCGGGTCAGTTGCATGAGTTTGAAGTGAGGTTATTGCCCGGTAATGGAGAGATCGGCAACCCAGATGCGGGGACACAGCCCACCCGGTGTGACTTGCGGCTCGGGCTCGACGTAGAAAATCGACTTCAACAGCTCCAGGAAGTCTCCGGCCACCGTGGCCGCTTCGATGCTGATGCGTTCTCCTTGGCGTACCCACCACCCCTGAAACGGCAGCGAGAAGGATCCCTGTAGGGGCTTAACGCCGGCATGAAGCGCTTGCAGCTCATCGATCCAAACTACATTTTCAGCCGTAGCCAAGTCATAGGTGCTCTCCGGCGGTGCCCCGGCAAATACATGGTAGTAGTGGGCGGCAACTGTGACCTTGGCGCCGATGTTGGCATGGCCAGTGGGCTTGGCTCCTAGGCGCTTAGCCGTACCGGCGCTGTGCAAAAAGTGGGTCAAGACCCCATTGGTGATGAGAGGGACACGGCGGGTGGGGGTGCCTTCTCCATCAAAGCTGATCGCTCCCACATTGGTCGGGTGCAGGGCATCGTCACACACCGACAGAAGAGGTGAGGCAATGGTCTTGCCCAGGGATTCTGGGGTGGACAGGCTTTGGTTGTCCAAAATGTTTTGGGCATTGAACACATTGGAGAAGGCGCCCAACAAACTCAAAAAGGCTTCTCCTGAAAAGACCACTGTGTATTTTCCAGAAGGGATCCGCTCGTACTCCAGATGGCTAATCAGTTTCTCAGCAGCTTCCTGCACACAACCCTGGATATCCAACTCATCCAGGCTGCGAGCCACTCGCATGGCTCCGGCGCTGCGGGGTTTGCGACCTTCTTGCTCTGCCTTGCTGTAGAGAAAAACCGAAGCGAGGGTATGCTCCTCTTGTCGCAGGGCTTGGTGGCTGTTGAGGTAGAAGCGGTTGATTTGCCGCTGCGCTAGGCCGTTGTAGGGCACCCCCTGAATGGCGGGATGGGATCCCAGGAGTGCCTTTTCAGCAGCCACCAACTGTTCCAACAAGTCGCCAGCCAAAGCCAACGGCCCTTTGTCGTTACAAGGCTGGGCAATGGGCAGAGTGGCTTCCGGGCTGAATTGAGGGGCATGTTCCCGCACGCCAAAATGGCTGGCTTCAAAGGCCGTTTGCAGGGCCAGTTCCAGCCCCGCCTCATCCACATCGGTGGTGGAAGTTACTCCCACCTGCCCTTGGTCGTTCCAGGCCCGCACCGTCACGCTGCAGCGGTGGGAAGCCTTGACCTGGCGAGGTTCCCCATGATCTACCTGCACGCTGGTTTCATCCACTTGAGCCCCGTAGAGATCAAACTGAGGGATCCCCAGCCGCCGGGCACAGCTTTGTGTCTGTTCTGCCAACACCTCGACTTGCACCATTGCCACTCCCCAAGTTCCTGTTGCCATCCAGCGCCTCTAGTAAACTACCCGCACTCATGCTGACGCAGAGCGCTCCGCACCGCTAAAGCGAAAGAGTGCAGGCTTTCGGTAGCCCTGTAGTTGGCAAGCCAACCACGGACCTCTAGGCTGGTTTACAGCAGCCCCAAGTTTGGCAATCATGTTGGCCCCATTCCAGTCCGCATCCCCTTCCCATCCACAGTGCCCACACTTAAACTGCTTCCCACTGCGATTTTGCTACGCAACGCTGACGCGACAGGATTGCGCAGGGTCGGGATGGATGTGCAAACACTTGTGACAGGTCTGCGAGGTATAAGCAGGCGGAACAAGGATTAGAGAAACCCCTGCAACTCTCGCCTTGTATTCCAGAAACTGCCTCAGTTGGTAGAACGCCCAACTGTTGGCCCTGCGCCGCTCGGCTTTGCTGCGGGGTTGTTGGTTGATACGCTCCCGTATCCCTGTCAAGTCCTCTAAAGCAATAGCGCTATTTGTGGCCTTTGCCCTAGAAACAATAGCTTTAGAGATGCGATGATTGACCCACGTTTTTGCTACGCAACGCTGACGCGACTGAAAGCGTCTCTCCTTACCAGACAGCCGTTGCAACAGTTCTCTGCATCTGCGCCGCGAACTGCGTGTGCCCTTACTGGCTTTGCGTTGGAGTACCGCCCTCAACCGGGAGTAGTGGTCTCGGACTCTGTTCAACTGCTGTCCATTCCAGTTGTCCCCCTCTGACGTATGGGCAATATCTGTCCTTCCCAAGTCCACGCCTACCACCTGAGCGGTGTTCTGCTGTTCCGGTAACTTTGCTTCCACGCAAATCTGGATGGAGTAGGAACCGTCTTTGCGCTTGACCAGAGTGGCCGTTCGCGTCAGCGGACCGGAGGTCTTTTTGGGATTGGAGCCTGCCAACTGTTCTCTCTGGTAATGACCAATCGCCAGCTCAAAGCGTTCTCGACCCTCCACCGTGGTGAGCGACACCGTCCAGTCTTTCTCGCGAAACGAAAAGATACGAGCGTCGTAGGTAGCGAAGCCACCCTTGTTCGCGTTAGCGTCGCGTAGCGACAACGCTTTGACCGGGCGGTTTTTCTGTTGTGCCACCTTGCGAGCAGACGCTACCCGTCTGCATATCTGTTGGTCGCGTAAGCGGGACGTAGTCCTTGCCAAATTACTGGACAAGCCGAAACGGGCACGGATTTCGTAGTAGCACAGGGATTGGAGTTTCAGTGGGTTGACGACTTTCTCGGGTGTGTTTTGGTTGACCCAGTTCAAGGCTTGGCCGTTCGCGTTAGCGTCGCGTAGCGACAAAGCATCCAATGTCTCGTCCAATTTGGCGGCTTGCGACTGGGACACCTTGAGCTTGCAAGAAACGGTCAGGACTTGGGTCATAGCCTTATTGCATTTTACTCACATTCCTCCCGACCCTTGCCCTGTGGGCAGAGAGCGGGGCTCCTGCGGTTTCTAGCTGACGGGCTAGCCAGGCAGTTAAATCCTCCAAGCTGTTGAAGTCCAACAGAGCTTCCCCCAGCGCCTCCAGTTGTGACGTTGACAAAGCCCAAATCTTATTCTCAAGGGCCGGGTCAAGGGATCCCAACTTCCGCCTGAGCAGCCGCAAAACCAGCGTTGCTTCCCCGTGTTGCAATCCCTGTTGTAATCCTTGTTGCAATCCTTGTTGTAGCCCTTGTTGCAGGCCCAGTTGTAGTCCTTCTCTGCGTCCTTCTTTGCGCCCTTCTTCCAGCCCCTCTCGCAGAGCTTCTGCCCGCCACTCTTGGTAGATCACCGATTCCCTCATATCCAAAGACCTCATGATTTGTCGAATCAAACCCCGATCCAATGCTAGTCCCGCCAAGACGGCTGTTGCGGCTGCCAATTCCCTTCTCTCACTGGGGTCTGCCAAGCTCTCTAGCTCACTGACCACCTCTCGCAAGGTTTCTGCTGGATCTTCCACCTGGCTTAGAACCCGAAACGGTAGCAGGGCTTGCCGATCCGCTCCGGCCCTCAAATCGCATTCCCACAGGCGGACAACATCGAACTCATGGCTCAGCCTCTCTAGACGAAAAGAGGTCTGGAAAACTCCCTCCGACCCCGTTTTGCGCAAGTCAATCGCGTTAGCGGTGCGGAGCACCTTGACCACCTGCTGCACCGATAGGTGAGGATACCTCCGATAGAGTCGGAGCCGAGCCACTTCTCCCATGAGCCAGCGGGCAAACTGCTCTGGGAAACGCTCGGCCAGATATTTGCAGACGTTGTCATAGGCCATGTCGAGGTGGATCCCTGGAATTAGCGACCGCCCACGGTAATGGAATCTACCTTGATGTGAGGCTGCCCCACCGTCACATAAATGCTGCCGCTGACGGAGCCACAGAACCCAGCTGCCAAGCTGAGGTCTTTGGAACACATGGAGATTTTGGTCAAGATGTCTTTGGCTTCTCCGATCAGGGTGGCTCCCTTGAGGGGTTTGGTAATCTTGCCGTTTTCGATGAGATAGGCTTCTTCGACGGCGAAGTTAAATTGCCCAGTGGGGCCGACGCTCCCTCCCCCCATACGCTTGCAGTAAATGCCTTTGTCGATAGAAGCAAAAAGATCGTCCAGTTCTGCATCTCCGGGGGCAATGTAGGTATTGCGCATACGGCTGGCGGGGGCAAAGGTGTAGTTCTGTCGGCGACCGCTGCCGGTGCGAGGGTGGCCGGTGCGCATTGAGCCAGCCCGATCCGCCAAGAAGTTTTTCAAAATGCCCTTCTCGATCAGCAGAGTGCGCTGGACGGGCATCCCCTCGTCATCCACATCCAGGCTGCCAAAGGCCCCTTCAGAGAGACCTTCATCCCAGGCGGTGAGGTTTTTGTGGGCAATTTTCTGGCCTTTTTTGTCGGCAAAGGGAGTGGTTTTGCGCTCAATCTGGGTGGTTTCCAACAGATGCCCGCAGGCTTCGTGGAAAATGACGCCGCCAAAGGCGTTGGACATCACAATCGGGTAGGTGCCGGATTCCACATAGTCGGCATAGAGCATCTGGCCGGCAGCTTCTGCCAGCTCCCGGCTGTGGGCCTCCAGATCCCAACGGCGCAAAAAGTTGGGATCCCCCGTACCGCCGGAGCGTTGACTGACAGAGGCGCGATGGGATCCATCGGCACAGAGCAGCGTAGAGCTCACGGATTGGGTGAGGCGCACATCCCGCACAAAGGTGCCATCGCTGCAGGCCACCAGAATCTCTTGCCAATCGCGGAAATAGGTGGTGCGGCGGGACTGCACATGGCGGGCTTGGCGACCCAGTTGCTCGTTGGCTTTGAGCAGGATCTCCCCCATCTCCGCAATGGGGCTACATTCCTTCAACCAGCCATCTTTGCGGCGACGCTCGCCGTAGTCCTGCAGCATCTCCAGGTTGATGGCAGAAACCAGCGCTGTGGGGCCGGGAGGGGTGAGGCCCATCAGCGAAAGGCCCTTCTCCAGAGCAGCCTTGAGACCGGCAAAGGACAGATCGTTGGTGCTGACGTAGCAGTCGGCCAAGCCGCGAAACACCCGCACGCCGGCCCCGGTGGAGAGCCGTGGGGTGATGCTGGTGATGGCGTCATCTTCGGCCAGGCAACTGATGGAATTGCCCCGTTCTAGAAAAATCTCCACCAAATCGGCACCGGCAGCCCGACCCCAACCCAACAGGGCAGAGAGGGGATCCCGCCAATCCTCGTCGAAGCGCTGTAGAGTATGACGGTAGTTCAGGTTGGGCAGTTCTTTGGACAAAAGCAGCATGGCAGGCTCAGGGAGTAGAGACGAGCTAAGGCCGGCGCAAGTTTTCGTTTTCTCAGTTTAACAAGGAGTAAAGGTTCTCCCCTGCCGGCAGGTTGGCCTTGAGCTTGACAAGGGCGGGGGAGCAATCGAAGATCGCTGCACAAGGAAACCTCGACTTGCAATGGCTGCCAAGAAAAAACCGCCGGAGCTTCAGCCCAGCCTGTTTGACGATCCCATCGAGCCGCCAGCCCCGGCGGAGGAGACACTCCCCCAGTGGGATCAGATCCCCCTGTCGGCCCAGGTGTCCATCCCCCCCGGCACTTACAGGGATTTGGAGCAACTGAAGCAGCATTGTTTGGTATGCCAGCGCTGCGACTTGGCAGCCAGCCGTACCCATGTGGTGGTGCATCGGGGCAACCCCAAGGCAAGGATTTTAATCATCGGAGAGGGGCCAGGGGAAAGCGAAGACCTGCAGGGGCTGCCTTTTGTGGGCAAGTCGGGACAATTGCTGGATAAAATCCTGGCTTCGGTGGGGCTGGATCCCGAGCAGGACACCTACATCTGTAATGTGGTCAAGTGCCGCCCCCCTAACAACCGCGTGCCCACCCAGGAGGAGATGGACGCCTGCCGTCCCTATCTGTTGGAGCAGATTCGCCTGGTGGATCCCTGGATTATTCTGCTCACGGGGGCCACCTCGGTGCGCTCCCTTTTGGGCGAGAAGCGAGGGATCACCAAGATCCGCGGGGAATGGATCCAGTGGCAGGGGCGCTGGTGTATGCCCATCTTTCACCCGGCTTATCTGCTGCGCAACCCAGACCGCACCCCCGGCAGCCCCAAGTGGTTGATGTGGCAGGACATCCAGGCGGTGAAGCAAAAGTATCTGGAACTCAACGGCACAACGCCACCTCAGCCGGACTTTTGAGCCCATTTTCCCAAGCGCCCCTTCTCCCAAAGGGGAGCAAGGGATCCCTACCTTGGCTGATCCCCAGGTTTGAACCCAGTCAAGAGGCCAAAGCGGAGCAAGCCGGTGGCATAAGCCTGACGCATCAGGCCCAGCCCCAGCGCCCCGCGAACGGTAACCCAGCCGCTGCGCAGCAAAGCCCAGATCCAGCGCCAGTCGCGGGCAGAAGCGATCACCTCATCCCAGAAAGGGGCCACTCGCTCCGACCAGTCGGCGCTGCGCACCTGCTCAAAGCCCACCTGTTGGGCCAGAACCTCGTAGCCGGAGAGGCTGATCACATAGGGTAGGCAGTACACCTCGTAGATTTTCTGCAAAAGCTGTTGATCCTGCCGACTCAGGGATCCCTCGCGGTGGCACCAGGTCACCACCATCAACTGCCCGCCCGGTTGCAAGACCCGCCAGCATTCGGCCAGAAACCGCTGCTTATCCGGCATGTGCTCGCCGCTTTCCAAAGACCACACCAAATCGAAGGTGTCGGCTGCAAAGGGCATCTCCAGAGCATCGGCCACCTGAAATTGCACCATGCTGCTCAGGCCGGCCTCTTGGGCGCGCTCCCCGGCCCGCTTGGCTTGGACGGGGCTGAGGGTAATGCCCGTAACCTGTGCCCCGAAGCGCTGGGCTAATTCCAAACTGCTCCCCCCAATGCCACAGCCAAGATCAAGAATGTGCTGGGGAGGGCAGGGATCCCCGATCTGGCCCCACTGGATAACCCTATCAATCAAGTCAATCTGAGCTTGGCGGCGATCCTTACCGGTTTGGCCCGGCTCGTAATAGCCATGGTGCATGTGCTCCCCCCACACCCGCTCCCAGAGGCCGGAGGAGGCATCGTAGAAGTGGCGAATGCGTTGGTTGAGGGTGGAGGTCACGGCGGCAGATCTCGGTCTATGGCTTTCTCATTTTGGATCCTCTTGCCCGGTGGGGCTTGATGGGGAGGTCTTGAAACCCGATTCGCGTCAGCTGGACGGAGCCATAGGGACAGACTCCTTCCGAACTCACCTTGGAGCAGAAAGCGATCCCAGCGCCCAAACCAACCGCTGCACAGCACTCAAGAGCACCAGAATCGCCATCAGCCCAAACAAGCCCACCATGTACTCCGGGAAAAGGAAAAACAAGCCGTAGAAAAAGATGGTTTCGCTGCCCTCGATAAGCCCCGACGGCATACTTAAGCTGGTCAGTTCATCCAGGGATCCCGCCCCGCCGGAACCATCTGTCCTCATTGACCCGCAACGCTGTCGCGAACGCCGTTTTTCCAACAGCCCTGCCAAATACATCCAGGAGCAAAGGTTGATGTAAAAGCTGGCCAGCATCAGAGCCAGAGAAGCATAGCCCAGCAGGGATCCCTGGTGAAAGGCCAGCCCCAGGGGAACGACTGCGTAGACCACCACGTCCAGCAGCATATCCAGGTAGCCCCCCAGATCGCTTTGCCGTCCCTGCAGACGAGCCAACGTGCCGTCCAGCCCGTCCATAAACCGGTTCAGCAACCACAGGCCCAGCCCCCACCCGTAGGCCCCGTAAGCTGCCGCTGTCCCAGAGGCCAGGCCCATGGCAAACCCTGACAGGGTAATGGCTAGGGGATGCACCTGTTGGAGAGGGGTTTGCAGCACTGGAGCCAACAGCCGCTCCTTCCACTGCCTAAGCACCTTATCCAGCAAGAAACACTCCTTTCTTATTGCTCTGCAACGCTGTTGCCGATGATCACCACCGGCTGGGATCCCAGAGGCCAGAGGCACAAAACCTCTGGATTCAATTTTCTTGCTCCGCACCGCCAACGCGATGGAAATCATCATCCCAGAATCATCCCAGATGATGAGAATGCTACTGAAGGGAGGTCAGAGCAAAGTGCTGTGCCTACGGCAAAGGAACCGCACCGCTGTTGCGAATGAAGCGGATACCTACGCGGAGTATGTTTGCTCTGGCCCCTTTCCTCTACCGGAAGTGCTGCGGCAAGCCTAGGCTGGGACAAAGCCTGTGGGTAAACTAAAGGTTAGGCTGGGTAGCCTATCGCCTGGCGGACTGTGTGCTCCTTAACTCGGTGTTCGCGGCACCTTTTTCTCCCTCAACTCCAACATACCTACGAGCGAGTCCATGAGCGAGACCCCCACTTCCCCAGCAGAAGCGTTCGCGGCACCAGAGCCGGTCATTGCCATCACCGGCCTGACCAAAACCTATCGCACAGGATTTTGGCTGAACAAGGTGGTCAGCCCCCTCAAAGATTTTTCTCTGACTGTGGCCCGCGGAGAAACCTTTGGGCTGCTGGGGCCCAACGGGGCCGGGAAAACCACCACCATCAAATGCCTACTGGGCATTGTGGAGCCCACCCGCGGCAGCGGCACTTTGCTGGGCAAACCCCTGGGGGATCGCTCCATCAAGCAACAGGTGGGATATTTGCCGGAGAACCCCTATTTTTACGATTACTTGACGGCATGGGAGTTTCTCCAGTTTGCCGGCAAGGTGTTTGGTCTGCCCAATAGCCTGTTGAAGGAGCGGATCCCGCAACTGCTGGAGCTGGTGGGGCTTTCTATAGATACGGCCCGCAAAAAACAACTGCGCACCTACTCCAAGGGCATGCTGCAGCGCACTGGCATGGCCCAAGCGCTGATCAACGACCCAGAGCTGGTTTTTCTGGATGAGCCGATGTCGGGACTGGATCCCATGGGCCGCTATCAAATGCGCGAGATCATTCTGTCCCTCAAGCAGCAGGGCAAAACGGTGTTTTTCAACAGCCATATCCTGGCGGATGTGGAAGTTATCTGCAACCGAGTCGGCCTGATCATCGGCGGCAAATTGGTGCATCAGGGAACTTTGGATGACTTGCTGGGAGAGAGCAAAAGCTATCGGGTACAGGGGCACGGTGGCGCCGTCGAACAGTTCCGCGACCGCCTAGAGCACTTCTCGATTCAGGGATCCCATTGGTCGGGGGAATGGAGTGGATCCCTACCGGAGTTGCTGGCCCTTTTGAACCAAGCGGGGGCACTGGTCACCGACTTGCATTGGCAACGGCAATCCCTAGAAGAATTCTTTGTGGAGCAAGTGCGGGCCATTGAAGGGGATCATCCGGTCTCTGCCTAGGCTGGCCGTTCGCACTGGTGCTATGGAGAACCCCGAGAGCAGGACGGAGTTCTGCCCTGAGTATTTCCCAGTAGGGGACTCTGTGCTCCGCACCGCTAATCGGCGGCAATAACAGCCCGGTAGTAGCCTTCCAACTGTTGGGTGGCTGCCGACCAGCTCCAGCGTTCTGCCTCTTGGCGGGCTTGCTGTCGGAAGAGCTGTCGCTGCCCGACGCTGCTCAGGAGTTGCTGGGTAACCTGGACAAAGTCGCTATCCGAATTGGGATCGAACAGAAAGCCATTGCGCCCACTGTCCACCACATCGGTAATGCCGCCGCAGCGGGGGGCGATCACCGGACAACCGGCAGCCATGGCTTCCAACAGAACCAGCCCCAAGGTCTCGGTGCGGGAGGGGAACACGAACAAATCCGCCGAAGCAAAGGCCGCTGCCAGAGACTCTCCCTGTAGGTAGCCCGTAAACACCACATCGTGGCCGGCAAAATGTTGCTCCAGGGATCCCCGCTCTGGCCCATCCCCCACAATAGCTAGGCGCGCCTGTGGGATCCGCTCTAGCAACACCCGGATCCGCCCTACTTCCTTCTCAGCCGAAAGCCGCCCCACATAGAGCAAAAGAGGCCGTTCCGGTTGCCCTGCGGTGAGCCGAGCCCGCATTTCTGAACTGGCCGCCTGGGGATGAAACAACTCCGTATCCACTCCTCGCTGCCACAGCTGCACCCGCTCAATGCCGTGGGCGCTCAGCTCCTGCATCATGGCCGTCGAGGTGCAAAGATTGACCCGCGCCAAATTGTGCCCCAGCTTCAGGAGATTCCACAAAACCCCCTCCAGAAAGCCCAGCCCATAATGCTGCAGATACTTCGGCAGATGGGTATGGTAGGAGGCCACCAGCGGGATCCCCATCGTCTGGCTGTAGTAGAGGCCCCCCAATCCCAAAACTGCCGGGTTCACCACGTGGATCACATCCGGTCGGAAACGGCTGAGCAACTTGCCGATGGCCGGGCCGGGGGCAGCCAGCTTCAACTCTGGATACAGAGGCAGCGGCATCCCCGGGATCCCGTAGACCCGTGCCCGTGCAAACCGCCGGGGGGCTCCCCGGGGCGCGACGATGAGCACCGAGTTGCCTCGAGCGGTTAGGTGACGCACCGTGTGGCAGAGGCGGGTAACGATGCCATCCACCTTGGGCAGAAACGTCTCCGTAAACAGGGCTATGCGCATCAGGGATCCCAAGCCTACTGTTATTGCTCCGCAACGCTGCTGCGACCGCGCTACTCGGACGGAGCCCTTAAAGACTCTAGAATGAGTGTTGCACAAAACGACAACGCCGCTACGACTTCCGTCAGCAGACTTGAGTACCTCACTCCACCGGAAAAGAATGGGGCGTTGGCTCAGGTTCGGTGAAAGTCTGCACCTGGCTTTGGCCAAGCGTATCTGCGGCGGTTTTGCTGATCAACAGTAGGGTCGCCGCCAGGGCCAGCCCAATAACATCCCGCCACATGCTCCACTCCTCAACTCCTCACTCCTCTTGCCCATTACTGTAGCGGCGGTTTTCTCGACTTGGCAGGGATAGAGGACGGATTTTTACATAACACGAACCACTGCCAAAATTGCGGCTTTGCCCCCTGCCGGCTAGTCCCGGAACGTCAGCTGCAAGCTGGTTATCAGCAGCACCAAAGAAGAGACCGCCATCACCCCTCCCCAAAACCAGTAGGGCAAGAACAAGTTTTGGGCAATCTGGCTGGAATCGGAGTGGATCACCTGACCATTGATCACGGCAGAGGCCGTAAATAAGTAGTCAAGCTGGTGGTAGGTGCTCACACAGGCCTGCACCCCCAAAAATTGTGCAGCGAAGCCCCGCAGCCAGGGGGAGGCCCAGCGAGCTACCGCCAGGATCCCCAAACCCATACCCAAGAGGAACAGGAGGCCAAAGGGAGAGCGAACCCAGAGCAGCGTCGATAGCAACAGCAGGGATCCCAGAAGTACCAGCCCCAACCGAGTTGTGCTGTGGCGGCGGGAGGCAAGGATGAACAGGGCCCCAGCCAGCGGCGGCCCCATCGGCCCAGCAGCGGCCACCAAAGCTTGCCCCACCCGTCCCAAAAACAGCTCGCCACTGTGAATGGCCAGCCCCGAGCCGTCGGGATAGATCTCCAGACGATGAAACTCCCCACCCAACAGCACTGCCGTCAAGCCGTGGCCCATCTCATGAAACCAGGTGGCCAGAATCGTAAAGGGGTAGAGGATATAGTTGCCCCAGGGGAGCTGCCAGAGCAAGACCGTCAGACCTGCAGCAGCCACCAACCAAACCAAGCTGTGCCGGCCAGGTTTCTCGGAAGGGGAGGGAGGCAGCTCAAACTGAGTCATAGAGCAGCAGTGGGTAGACAGAAAAAAGCCTAAAACGCCTCGTCTTCTTAGACGACTGCCGGCAGAGGAGAGTTCCAAGCCAACCCCGAGAAAATCCAGAAAAACATATGTCTCAAACCAGTTTGCAATGGATGTAGGTCAGGTAGGCTGAAAAAGACTCTGAGGGATCCCTGTCTGTGGCCACCTTCCTGCGCGACTGGAGCTACCGCTTTCCCTGGCTTTACCGCAGCATCAGCCGCGGGGCTGCTCTGGCGGTGGGGGGATACGAGCGGTTGCGGAGATTGCCCATGCAAGGGATCCAGATTCATCCCCAGGAGCGGGTGTTGGATCTCTGCTGTGGCCCGGCTGAAGTGACCCCACTGTTGGCGGAGCTGAGCCAGCAGGTTATTGGGTTGGATGCTTCACCAAGAGCCCTGGCAGCGGCCCGCAAACGCCTCCCCAAGGTGGAATTTGTGGAAGCCTTTGCCCAGGATATGCCCTTTCCCAATGCCAGCTTTGATTGGGTGCATACCAGCTTAGCCCTGCACGAATTGTCCTTCGCAGATTTGGAGCAGGTGCTGCGGGAAGTGTGGCGGGTGCTCAAGCCGGGGGGAGGACTCTTGATTCTGGATCTGCACGCGCCTCGACAACCCTTGATCTGGCCTGGGCTGGCCCTCTTTTTGGCCCTGTTTGAAACCGAGACCGCCTGGGAGCTACTCAAGCTGGACTTGCCCGAGCATTTGCAGCAGCAGGGGTGGCAATCCATCCGGCAGACCCTCCACGCTGGGGGAGCTCTGCAGGTTATCCAGGCGCGAAAGCCTGCCGCCTGAGCTGCACCCCTGAGAGCGGCAGTCAGCCCTGGTGCCAAAAGGGAGTGCCGAGGACAGGCGTACTGGGCTGAGCTGTTTCCTGAGGGATCATGGCCCCGGCCAGGTAGGCTCGGCGGCCTGAGCGCACCGCTTCTGCAAAGGCCTCGGCCATGGCCACCGGATCCCGGGCCAAGGCCACCGCCGTGTTTAGCAGCACCCCGTCGAAGCCCCACTCCATCACCTGGCAGGCATGGGAGGGCAGGCCCAAGCCGGCATCCACGATCAGCGGCGCCTCGATCCGCTCCCGCAGCAGGCGCAAGTTGTAGGGGTTGAGAGGGCCTTTGCCGGTGCCGATGGGGGCCGCCCAGGGCATCACCACCTCACAGCCAGCATCCAAAAGCCGCTGGCAGAGCACCAGGTCGTCGGTGCTATAGGGCAGCACCTTAAAGCCGCGCCGGACCAGCTCAGCAGCAGCAGTGGGCAGTTGCACGGGATCCGGCTGCAGCGTGTAGTCATCCCCAATCAACTCCAGCTTGATCCAGTCGGTGCCGAACACCTCCCGCGCCATCTCCGCCGTTGTGATCACCTCCTGCACGCTGTGGCAGCCGGCGGTGTTGGGCAGAACTGGGATCCCCATCTTCTGCAACAGAGCCCAGAACCTCTGGGAAGTTTCTGGCCCCAGTGCCCCTTGCCGCCGCAGAGAAACCGTCAACAAACAGGGCTGCGCGCGCGCCACCGCCTGCTCCAAAATGGCCGGCGAAGGGTAGCGAGCCGTACCCAACATCAGACGGCTGGGTAACGGTTGGCCGTAGAGAACCAAAGGATCCTCATCGGCCAGAGTTGAGGGAGAGCAATGGAGAAGGGTGGACATGGCTGAGGCAGATAGAAAAGCGGACTTGAGCGCTAGCCGCCGGCAACCGGAGTGACGATCTCCACCTGGTCGCCTTCTTGCAGACGGGTTTGCTCGTATTGGGCACGCGGCACAAACTTCAGATTAACCGCTACCGCAAAAGGGCCGCTGGCCCCCACCTGAGCCACTGCCTCGGCCAAAGTGGTGCCTTCCGGCAAATCGTAAGGCTTTTGGTTGATCAAGACACGCATGGCGACAGGGACTCACCGGCAAGAGGGGCAGCCTGCACCTGAAAGGGGATCCCAAGCTGCTGCGCCAAGCGGCAACTGCCGTGGTGGAGGTACTCCAAAACGGCATCGTGAATGGCGGGGGAGATGAGGAAACCATGGCGGTAGAGGCCGTTGATCTGCAACAGCCGCGGGGAGCGCTCCACCACTGCGGGGAGATGATCTGCCAAGGTGGGGCGACATTGGCTGCCTAACTCCAGGATACGCGCTTCGGCAAAGGCAGGATGCACGGCGTAGGCGGCGCTGAGCAGCTCCAGAGCCGAGCGGACACTCACCGGCGAGCGATCTTCAGATTCGATTTCGGTAGCTCCCACCACAAACAGGTGCCCCGGCTTGGGAGCGATGTAGATCGGGTAGCGGGGGTGCAACAGCCGGGTCGGGCGCCGCAAAGATACTTCCGGGGCATACAGACGTACCACTTCGCCCCTAACTCCCCGCAGCGGTGCCTGTCCGCCCCATTCTTTTCGGGATCCCAGGCCGCGGCAGTCCAAAACCCACCCGCCGGTTTGCTCCTGCCAAGCTCGCGCCTGCTCCAGATCCCAGGGGCGGCCCCACTCCACCTCCACCCCGTGCTGGCGCAATTTGGCCAGCAAAGCAGCCAGCAGTTGGCGGTTGTCCAGTTGGCCCTCCTGGGGAAGATACAGGCCCTGCGCAAATCGCCCGGCTACCGATGGCTCCAGCTCGGCCAGAGCCTGAGCATCCAGAGGCTGGGGCTTAGGGAGAGCGGGAAGGCGCTCCACCACAGCGGCCAGCAGGGACGAGAAACGTCTGGCTTCCCCGGCATCTTGGCGGTGCCAGAGGATCAAAGTGCCCTCCTGCTGAAAGAAAACCGGCTCTGGCAGGCTGGCCAGAAGGGCGGGCCAGCGGGAGAGGGCATAGTACCCCTGGGCCACCACACTGGCTTCGGCGACGGCGGACTCGGCCAAAGGAGCTAGCATAGCAGCGGCAAAATGGGCAGCGCTGCTCTCAACAGCAGCAGCAGGAGCCGCCTCCACAATGCGGACGGGATGCCCAACCTCGACAAGGCTGGCGGCCAACAAACGCCCCATCAGCCCAGCCCCGAGGACAAGGATGGGATCCCGCTGCGCTGCCCAAGGCAAAGTGATCCCTACTGCTGACGCAGCAGCGGATGGGCCCGTCAGGCTGGCTGCCGGATTTGTCAGAGAAGAGGAGGGTGGAAGGGTTAAAGTGCCCCGCACCACTGGCACGATGGATTCCATACTGGATCCCATGATAGGCTTTCCAGCTCGGCGATGAATCTGCTCCCACCTGTGCCTGCATTTGTTGATGGAGTGCTGGGCCAAGCTTCGCTGGAACGCCTTTTCACTTGGAGCTTTTTGTTTGATCTCGCTGTTGGTCTCCGGGATCCGTCTGGGGGTGCCGGTGTTGCTGGCGATGTTGGGGGAGGTGATCACGCAGTGTTCTGGCATTCTCAATTAAACCGGAATGAAACATTTCCCTCTAGCCCCCTTCTCCCCCTGAGAGAAGGAATGGGGGTGAGGGCAGTGGCGCGGAGCGTTTAGGGGGTGTCTCAATCTAGTTTGAAATGACTATAGTTCCCCTCTCCCTTGGTGGAAGAGGGGCTGGGGGCGAGGGGGGATCCCTTGGGCTGAGAAGCGCCAAGGGTGGAAGTCCGTCAGGCAGTGTAGTAGGCAGTGCCTTTATTGACGAAGTCCAGCGTATAGGCAGCCCGGTAGTTGATGGTTGGCTCAAATACGCCGGCCACCGTCATGCTGTCGAAGAAGTCTTGCCAGCGTTTGTCGGTCATGGCGCCAATGCCTTTTTCCAACGCATCGCCGGACAAGATGATGCCGTACTCCTGCAATTTCTCGAAGCTGTAGGCCAACTGGGCATCGGTCATCTCCGGGTTGTCCTGCTTGATCAAGCGATAGGCCGGACGGGGATCCTCCAAGAAGCTGTACCAGCCTTTGATAGAGGCATCCACGAATCGCTCCACCAAGTCGGGCTTGGTTTCCACCAGTTGGCGACGGGTTTCGATGGTGGTGGCATAGGGTTTGTAGCCCAAATCCGCCAGGAGGAAGACCACCGGCTCAAATCCCCCTTCCCGTTGGATGGCAAAAGGCTCGGATGTCAGATAGCCTTGCTGAGCTGAGCTGGGATCCGCCAAAAAGGGGCCGGGGTTGAAGTTGTAGGGACGAACCTGATCGTCGGTGAAGCCAAAGCGGGCCTTTAGGTAGGGCCAGTAGGTGGCAAGCCCCCCTTTCGAGACGAAAATGGGCCGGCCCTTGAGCTCTTCAAAGCGCTGGGTGCCGGGGTGGGTCATGATGATCTGCGGGTCTTTTTGAAAAATGGCCGCCACGCACACCAAGGGGATCCCTTCTCGCACAGCATTGATCACCCCTGTGCTTCCCCCCATGGCAAACTCGGCAGCTCCACCGGCCAAAACTTGGGTGATGTTGATGCCAGGGCCACCCATCTTGATGGTCACATCCAGGCCATGCTCGCGGTAGATGCCGGTCGCCACCGCCTGATAGAAGCCCCCATGTTCCGCCTGAGCATACCAGTTGGTAGCATAGGAAACGCGATCCAGGCCGGATCCCTGAGCCACGATCAGGGTGGGAGAGGGTTTGCGCTGAGCTTGGGCACCCCCTGCCGCCAACAGACCGCCCCCAAGGGCTGCGGCCCCCACTTTGAGAAGCTGACGGCGGCTCAGAGCCTTGGTGTTCGAGTCAGAGGGTTGAGACGAAGCCATAATCCATTCTCCCTAAGCTAATCCTTGCAAGGTGTGAGGGGGCCAAAGATGCAGGTACAGCCTATTGAGGGGCTACGGATACGGTTGTAAACCTACTTGTTCTAAACCTCATCGGAGTCAAGCCTCAGAAACACGATGTTTTGTATCCCTTAAGTTTTGTATCCCTTAATTTGTGAACAGGCTGTAACTTGCGACACCCCATTAAGCCAGAAACCCTTGGACAGAGCGGTATCTCCGGCTACCGGTACTTGCAGACGAGATCCGCCGGCATTGGGTTCCATCGGCGGGAGGCCAAGCTGCCCTGGGGCCAGCACCTCAGTTCGCAAATGGCAAGAGGAACAAAACCCGAAACCAGCCTTGCCCTGGTCTATCCCAAACCTGTAGCCACCGAACATGACCGGCGCTCGAAGTAGCCTGCAGATCTCATTCTGCCGCAATCTTGCTGGGTCAAAGAGCCCCACCCCTTGAGCATTTGCCGGAGCTGTTGGCAATTTATCCCCGGTCGGGATGGAGTTGCGGCCAATTGGAGAGCTTGCTTTCTAGAGCTTGCTTTCTGCTAAGGCAACCCGCTATGCTACCGCCCAGATTGAGGCATTCTCCCGTGGCAAGTCAGCAGCTTCGTGTCTATGTCCCCCCTCACCCGCTCATTAAGCACTGGCTAACCGTGGCTCGGGATGCGGAGACGCCCATGCCCCTGTTTCGCACGGCCATGTCGGAGCTGGGCCGCTGGCTAACCTATGAGGCGATGCGGGAGTGGATCCCCACCCAAACCGTTCAGGTGCAAACCCCTTTGGAACCCGTTGCCGCAGAGGTCATCGCGCCGGATACCCTGCTGGGCATTGTGCCTGTATTGCGGGCTGGCTTGGCGATGCTGGAAGGCTGTCAGGCCCTTTTGCCCCAGGCGCGGATCTTTCACATTGGCATGGTGCGGGATGAGGAAACGCTGCAGGCCAGTTGCTACCTCAATCGCCTTCCAGAGCGGATCCCTGAACAGATGCGCATTCTCATTCCCGAGCCGATGTTGGCCACCGGGGGCACGCTGCTCTGGGTTTTGGATGAGCTAAAAAAACGGGGGGCGGATCCCAGCTTGGTTAGAATTGTCAGCGCATTGGCAGCGCCCCCAGGGTTACAGCGGTTGGGATCCCACTACCCGATGGTGCAAATCTTCTGCGCCATGATTGACGAGCGGCTGAACGATCGAGGGTTCATTTTGCCCGGGCTGGGGGATGCAGGGGATCGTGCCTTTGGCACAGAAAACTAGCCACTGACCCACTCAATCTGTCTGTCTTCTCTGCTGCTGGTTTTTGAGCCAAGATCTTCGGCGACACACGCATTCTGTAGTGCTCAATCGAGCTTTTACCACTTCTGGCGCACGGATTGCCCATTCACCCAGATGCTTTGAGGGAGAGCATTTGAGGCTAACCCCCCTCAGATTGGTCAAGCTATTGGATCATGGGTAATGTTGGCCGCTTCAGGGATCCCGGTCGCGCTGCTTGAAATTTTGACGGGGCCAGCGCCTTTCCCTTTCCTGCACCTATGCGACTTGTCCTTACCAGTTTAGATGGCAGCTTGCTGGATCTAGAGTTCAACAGCTATGGTGCTGCCCGACAAGCCTTGGCTGCCCTAGAGCGCCGCTCCATTCCCTTGGTGCTCTACAGCCTGCGCACCCGCGCTCAACTGGAACATGTGCGGCGGCAGTTGCGCCTGGAGCATCCGTTCATCTGTGAGGATGGCTCTGCCGTTTACGTTCCCGAGCATTACTTCCCGGCGGGCATCCTAGACGAGCAGTGGCAACACCGACCGCCCTACTACGTGTATGCTTTGGGTCTGCCCTATTCTCGCCTGCGCAGCATCCTGCAACAGGTGCGTCAAGATTTCCACTTGGACTTGATCGGGTTTGGGGATTGGACTGCCTCTGAACTGGCCGCTGCCACTGGGATCCCTTTGGAAGAGGCAGAGCGGGCGCAGCAGCGAGAGTACAGTGAGATTTTCAGCTATTCCGGGGATCCCGAAACCCTACGGGAAGCTTTTGCCCAACAAGAGGCCAACCTCACCCAACATCTGCTGCGGGTGCGTCAGCTCCACTTCTCCAGCCTGCCGCAATGGTATCTGACCGGATGGATACGGCCAACGATGGCCGCAGAACCCAATTGGTTACCGGGGGAACAGGCGGTGCAGCGGCTGCTGGATTGCTACCAACGGCATCTGGGCCCTATCAAAGCTTTGGGCATTGGGTGTTCCCCGCCAGATGTGGCCTTTTTGCGATGGTCGGAACAAAAAGTGGTGCTTCCCAGCCCCATTGCGGATAGTCTCTGGAGTGAGGCCCTGCCCCAATGGCAATTGGCTCAGCTCCCCGGCCCAGAGGGGTGGAATGAAGTGGTGTTGATGTGGTTGGAGGAAACAGATCATGGTGATGAATAGGCAGCAGATTGGTCGTCAGGCTGTACCCTTAGGCCTGAAAACGGTGGGGTGCCTGCTGAGCTTGGCGGTGGCCATGCCTGCCCACGCGCAACCGCCCATGACCCTACTGACAGGGGAGCCGACGGTCGCCCAACTGAAGGAAGACGGAGCTCGCTATCTGCAGATGGGCTTCCATACCTTGGCCATCAACGCCTACCGGAGCGCAATTGAACTGGAAGAAAAAACCTTGGTGCTGCCCAGCGAACGGGATCCCGACGTGCCTTTCAACCTCGGCTTGATCTATGCCCGTCAAGGCAAGCTGGCGGAGGCCCGCGCCGCCTTTCAGCGCTCGGTGGAGGTGGATCCCAGTGGCTTTAAGGCTCGCTATCAACTGGCCTTGGTGGATCTCAAGCTGGGGAACCTGGTCGCTGCCAAAGAGCAGCTCACCCTCTTGGCCCATGCCGCCAGCAACCATCCCGAAACCCACAGCCATATTCAAGCTCTGCTGGCCACTCTGGAGTCTGTTCCCTTGCCCGGCCAACAAGGGGAGAACCCGGCTCGCCCTCCAGCCGTTGAGTCAGAAGCCGCCAAGCTTTTGCTCGAACCTCAGAAAACAGAAACAGCCGCCCTGCCCACCGCAGCTGAGCAAAAACCGCCAGAGGAGACAAAACCTCTCTCGACTCTGCAGCGGCTACGTCAACGGGAGCGGGACTAGAGCCCCCTCTAGTTTTAACTATTTCTTAAGGCATGGGGCCGGCTGCCAGGGATCCCGTCACCGGGCCTTGGGCTAGGCTCGCCCCTTTTGGGGATCCGACTGAGAATCCTCGGGCTGGGGCCCTTTGGTGGTGAACACCGTGGTGAACATCATCAGCATGCCTCCCCCCAAGATCAGCAGGGCTAATCCGCCAAACATCCAATTCATCCAAGCTTGAACTTCCATGGGGGAGCTCTCCAGAATACGAGAATCCATTGGGCAGTTTTATCCTACATCTGGAGAAACGGTGCCCAGCAGCTACTGATTGGCTCGGTAAAGCAACCCCAGCCCTACGGCGGCACAGATCAAGTTGGGCAACCAAGCCGCCATTGCTGGCCCCAGCGTCCCAATTTGTCCCAGCGCCTGGGTGATGAACAGCAGCACATAGAAGGCAAAGATAATCAGCACACTGATGCCCAACCCCAAAGAGGAACCGGTGCGCTGCGGGCGCAGCCCCAAAGGCACCCCAATCAGGGTAAACGCCAGACACGCGAAAGGAATGGCATACTTTTGGTTGAGGCTGACCTGTAGACGACGCACCCGTTGCAGATCGCCAGAGCTGGCGATCACCTCGATGTAATGCTTCAGCTCCCGAATGTTCATTTCCTCAGGGCTGCGAATCTCCTGAGCCAGCTCCAGCGGCGCGCGAGGCAGACGCAACTCCTGCCGGCTGAAGGTGGCAATGTTGCTGTAGGTGCCATCCGGAGAAACGATGTAGTTGGTGCCATCCTCAAACACCCAAAGATTCTCTTGGGGATCCCAGCGCCCCCGCTGGGCCAGCAGAATTTGGTTGAGCGCCTCGTTGGAAAAATCCAGGACGATAATGCCGCGCATTTGCTTTCCATCGAAGCTGCGGGCGTAGAACTGACGGGTTAGCCCTTGTCGCCGGGAAAAGGTGCCGTCCGGCTCAGGCATGAGGATCTCGCCAAATTCTTGGTAGAGGATATTCTCCCGCCGGAAGTCCGGATCCCGATTTAAAGCTCGATTCAAAGTCGTGGCCGCTTGGCGATTGCTCACCGGCACCACCAGCTCATTGAACAGAAACGTTAACGTCGTCACCAGCAAGCTGAGGACGAGGGCAGGCACCATGAGGCGGTAAAGGCTCACCCCGCATCCGCGCAAGGCCGTGATCTCGTTGTCGGCAGACAAGCGCCCATAGGCCAGCAACGTCGCCAGCAACATGGACATCGGGAACGTCAAAACGATGATCCCCGGCGCCCGCAGCACGAACACCTGCAAGGCTGCTGAAATCGATAACCCTGCCTCCACCACCAGGCGCACCAGCTCGAACAGGGATCCCACCGCCATCACCAAGGTTGTGAAAGCTCCCACCCCAAAGAGAAACGGCAGCAGCATCTCCGAGAGGACATAGCGATCCATCAGGCCCACCGCGCAAACGAGGGAGAGCCTGTGGTCAGGCCGCTCGCGGGAACGGGCAGGAGGGAGAGAATGAAGTTTCACGCAACCCAAGGAAGTAGTAGGCAGGACAGCCGAAGGCTGTTAACGACTCTAGACCGGAACACTGGGCAATGAAAGGCTATCGCCTTCCTTTCTCAACCTAACCCGCCTATGATCGACCCCAAGTAAGCTCAGGCATAGAATTGGGCCGGGTTTGTCTTGGGAAGACTTTCGACATGGTTTCCTCCTCTTCCCCCTCCTGCAATCTTAGGAGTTTGCTGGAGCGGCTCCTGGAGCTGCGGCAGCAGGTTGTAGAGGGATCCCAGAAATACTTGGCCGCTTGGGGCTGCCTTACGAGCCTTCCTGCGGCCATCCACAACCTGGCGCGCTACCTGGCGCTGCGCCAACAGGATCTGCGCAGCTTGCAACTGGAGCTGGCGGCTGCGGGGCTGTCCTCGCTGGGGCGCTGTGAGTCGCGGGTTCTGGAGAGCCTGGATGCGGTGATTGCTATTTTGGCAGCCACCCAGGGTTTGACCCATACGGCACCCAGCTATGAAGAGTTTTACGCCGGGGATACGGCACTAGAGCAGCACGCCGAGGCGCTGTTTGGCCCTCCTTCTCCCCATCGCCGCGCGCGCATCATGGTGACCCTGCCCAGCGAAGCCGCCGAGCAGCCGGAGCTGTTGCTGCAGTTGTTGGAGCGGGGCATGAACGTGGCCCGCATCAACTGCGCCCACGACGAGCCCTCGGTGTGGGAGAAAATGGTGGCCCACTTGCGCCAGGCCGAAGCCCAGACCCAACGGCGTTGCAAGATTTTGCTGGACCTGGCTGGCCCCAAGATCCGCACCGGCCCAGTGGCCATGCCCCCCGGCAAAACCAAGGTGTACCGCGGGGATCGCATCCTGCTCACCGCGAAGGTTCCTGAGGCCAGCGCCGATATCTCCTGCCAGGTGACCTGCAGCCTGCCGGAGGTTTTGGCGCACCTGCAAGTGGGGGCAACCGTTTGGATCGACGACGGCAAAATCGGCGCCCGCGTGGTAAGGATCGAGCCGGCAGGCGTGGTGCTGGAGGTGGACAAAGTTGCCCCTCAGGGCAAGAAGTTGCGAGCAGAAAAAGGCCTCAATTTTCCTGACAGTCAGCTCCAGATCCGTTCCCTTACCGACAAAGACTGCCAAGACCTGGACTTTGTGGTGCGGCATGCCGACTTGGTGGGCTATTCCTTCGTCCAGCAGCCCGCGGACTTGCAGTTGCTGGTTTCTGAGCTGGAGCGGCGGCAGGCTCGCCCCGATCTGGGCTTGATCCTCAAGATGGAAACGCAGCGGGCGGTGAAAAACCTGCCGGCCTTGATCGCGACCGTTGCCGGCTGCCGGCCCCTGGGGGTGATGATTGCCCGCGGCGATCTGGCCGTGGAGATCGGTTGGCTGCGCTTGGGCGAGATCCAGGAGGAACTGCTGTGGATCTGCGAGGCAGCCCAGGTGCCGGTGGTCTGGGCTACCCAGGTGCTGGATCAGCTCACCAAGGAGGGCTTGCCCTCGCGGCCTGAGCTTTCCGATGCGGTGATGTCTGCCCGCGCCGAATGTGTGATGCTCAACAAGGGCCCCTACCTGCTGGAGGCGGTTGCCCTCCTGGACGAGCTGCTGGCTCGGATGCAGACCCACCAGCACAAGAAAAGCCAACGTCTGCGGGCTCTGTACTCTTGGCGCTAGAGGCGGAACTTCTCTCCTAGGTAATACTTGCGCACCAAGGGATCCGCCGCCAGCTCCGCCGCCGTGCCCTTGGCCAAAATGGCCCCGTCGTTGAGGATATAGGCCCGGTCGGTGATCTCCAGCGTCTCCCGCACGTTGTGGTCAGTAATCAAAACACCGATGCCCCGTTGCTTGAGCTTGGCCACCACCTCCTGAATATCCGCCACCGCGATGGGATCCACCCCCGCAAAGGGCTCATCCAGCAGCAGAAATTTCGGCCCGTGGATCCCAGCGGCCAAGGCACGGGCGATCTCCGCTCGGCGACGCTCCCCCCCCGATACCTGCAGGCCCAGGCTGTGGGCCACGTGGGCGATGCGAAACTCCTCCAGCAGTTGGTTGAGCCGCTGCTGCCAGAGGCGGCGAGGCACCCCCGTTTGCTCCATGATCAGCAGCAGGTTGTCTTGGATGCTGAGGCGACGAAAAATACTCGGCTCCTGGGCCAGGTAGCCGATCCCCAATTGGGCCCGGCGATGCATGGGCAGGTGGGTGATGTCTTGGTCATCCAACCAGACATGGCCGCGGTTGGGCTGGATCAGGCCGGTCATAATGTAGAACGTGGTGGTTTTCCCCGCCCCATTGGGGCCCAGGAGCCCCACGATTTCCCCCTGCTGAATGTTCAGGCTAACGTCGCTCACCACCTCACGGCGGCCATAGCGCTTACAGATGTTTTCTAAGTAGATCTGCATAGGGCCGGCACAGGGCTGCTGATCAATGCTTACTGATTCTGTAGGGCTGATTCTCTCCAACCGACAGGGATCCCGGCTGCCGCAGCGCACAGGCTACTTCCTCAAAGATGCCCCAAACCCCGCCCACAATCCAGGGGAGTGTAGGCAAAGTGGATCCCTCTCAAGCCAACTGGAGGGATCCTTAATGGGGTTCTCATATAGCTCACGGCAACTGCTCGCCCCCCTCAAAATGGGATCATTTCACTAGGGGATCCCTGGCCTTCCCATGCTTCGCTGCCCAGCTTGCTACTGGCTCAACTCCAACTCCGATTATCGCTGTCGTCGCTGTGGGCACTTTTTGCGCCATCGCCCGCTTCCTGTTGCCGGGAAGGGATCCCAGCTCAACCCAAGAAGGCCAAACACCAACCCTGCCGACTGGCGGGAAATCCGCTGGGATCGCGTCCTGACTTCCTCGGCAATACTCGGGGTTTTGGTGGGGTTGGGGCAACTGTCTTGGCATTGGGTGCAGCCGCTGCTCAAAGATCCACCCCTTCCCAGTGTTGGCAACGGCCCGGCAGCTTCGGGACGATAGGACTCCAAACGTCATCCCGCCCTGAGAGAGCCTGCTATCAGGTGGGCCAGACAGACCTGCGGAGTGGCCGAAGCCAGAAGATGCCACTATCATGTGACCAGCGCAGAACCATCCCCCTCTGCTGTGTCCCTTCACGTAAACCTTCAAAATTGTGAGGCTTGGTAACCATGAACCTCAATCTCAAAGTTCCCGCCATTTGGGCACTACTGGCCACGGCAGCCTTGGCTTCCTCTGCCGCAGCCACAACCTACAACTCTTGTTTTATGCGCTACCTCATGGCTTCCCGCACCTGTCCCAACTGCCGCCTGGGATCCATTGAGCTGAGCAATCTGGATTTGGCGGAGGCCAATTTCAGCGGTTCCGATCTCATCGAGGCCAATCTGGAGCGCACCATCTTGACGGGCGCCGATCTCAGCCAGTCTTACCTGGTGGGGGCCAATTTGCGGCGGGCTCAATTGAGCGGAGCCAACCTGAGTGGCGCTTACCTGGAGGGGGCAGACTTGCGGGGGGCCAACCTGCGGGGGGCCGATCTCTCTTCTGCATCCCTGTACGGCGCCGACTTGCGGGGGGCCGATCTACGCGACGCCAACCTGGTTGGGGCTGACCTGCGCTTTGCTCGCACCTGGGGCGCACGCCTGCAGGGTGCCGTTCGGGAATAGTGGCAAAGGCCGAAGCCAGCTTCCCCTCTCCCTCTCTGGGAGAGGGACTAATGAATAACGCGTACTAATTGCGTAATGCGGATGGCGAGACTCGAACTCGCAAGGCAAAGCCACACGCCCCTCAAACGTGCGCGTATACCAATTCCGCCACATCCGCTTCCAAGCCTAACCATCATAGCGACAGAGGGGTGGAGTTGTTAAGGGCATTGGCCATTTTGCAGCTATGGCTTGTCCTGCCTCGGCAAAGTTAAGGCAACTCCACCGACGTGGGCTTGGAAGCGTGGGGCAGTCCCCACCCCAACTTCTCTCGCATAACCCGGAAAAATTCCGGTCGGCGCAGGCGCATCAAATCTGTCCAATAGGGGGCACGTACCACCCGAATCTGGTCTTCCGGCATGATGTAGCAGCCGGCATTTCCATCTACCACCAAAACCAGTGGCTGAGGGGTAACGGGGCTAATCCATACCTCCTCCGAATCGGGGAAGACCAAGGCCCGCGACGCCATGGAATGGGGGCAGATGGGAATCAGCTGCAAAACCGGCACCCCCGGTGTGATCACCGGCCCACCCGCCGAGAGGGCATAGGCCGTCGAGCCGGTGGGAGTAGCCAAGATGACTCCGTCGGCAGCCACATCCAGAGGTGAGTGATCCCCGATGGTGATCTCGAAGTGGCACATGCTGGTCAAAGGCTCGCGGTGCAGCACCATCTCGTTTAAGCTCAAGACCTCCCAGCGCAATTCTTGCCCTCGGTAGGCTTGCACCAGCAACATGCTGCGGCGATCCAGGGTGTATTCCCCGGCAATGGCGGCACTGGCTGCCTCTTCTAGGTGAGGAAGGTAGGTCTCCGTCAGAAAGCCCAGATGGCCCGTATTCACCGCCAACAAGGGGATCCCTTTGGGGGCCAGTTGCCGTGCTGCTGCCAAGACGGTGCCATCTCCCCCCAACACCACCGCAAACTTCATGGTTTGATCAAATCCAGCCGGGGCCAGGCTATCTACTTTGGTCAGGCAGATGGGGCTGTCGGGCTTGGCATAACCGAGGATACCGCCCCAGTTGGGGGCCACACAGACTTCCCAGCCCTGCTCCTGAAACCAGCGGGCTAGGGTTTCGCTGCTGCGTTTGGCGGCGGGTTTGGCGTCGTTGTAGAGGATCCCGGCTTTGGGCTTGGTCATGGGCAATGGGAAGGCAGAGGTGCCAAAACTCTATCAGTTCTGCAGGCCCCTCTGCTGGCCAGGTGATCCATTCCACAATTTCTGCCAGCAGACTTCGCTGATACATTGACGCTGAACAAGACGGGTAGCTTGCATGGCGAGGCCATACACTGCTGCCCGGGGCTGCAGCGATTGCATCCTGCTCGTTGCCAATCGGCAGCTCAACCCTGGCAGGGCAAGAAGCTACGAGAAGCTACGAGGAAAAACGAGTGACGGCAGGTTGGAACGAGTACCTCAATCGACAGGGCGACCCCGGTACATCAGTCGGTACTTCACCTGCGGGGTCAAGTCTTTTTGCCCTGGATCCCCTTCCGCGGTGATGGGTTGTGGAGGGGCGGTGGGAGAGTGGGCGCTCGGCTGCGGGGGAGGGGTGGAAGAAGATGTACGGCTGACCTCCGCCGGCCATAAGCCCGCTTGCTTCAGAGCCCTGTGGAGCGCCTCCGTGTCAATAGGCAAAAACCACCTGGCAGCCTCGTAAATCCGTTCGAGGGAGTGGAGAAGGTCGCCGGCCTCCGCCAAGCCAGGGATCACATCTGCTGCCCCCTGGTAGATTGCCCAGCGCCGCTCTGCGGGCTCGATGTGGCGGCGGGGGTGATGAGTCAGGATAACAGGGATGTTGGGCAGCTTGCTTTGACACTCTCGACAAAAGGCATAGGGGTTAAACAGCCCCGTCGTCATGTCCACCACCATCAGATCCAAATCCAGAGGCTGACTTGCTGCCACCTCCAGCAGATCTTCACGTGGGGAAATCGGCACCACAGAGTGCCCCTGAGACTCCAGCCCCAACTGCCAGAGATGAGATTGCAAGGGCTGGCCCTGAGCTAGCAGTATGGTTTTTCTCACAGTGGATGGAGATATGCGAGTAGAAGGAAAGGCAAAGGCTTGCACCACTTAATAATCCGTCGTACGCCAGAATCTTGTGCGGGGCGCAATGTAGCATTCTTAGGGGAAGCAAATGGTAACCGGATATACAGATATACAAGTATTGCGGTTTAAGCCCGACGCTCCATACCCTTAAACCTGGATCCCCAGCAGCCGACAGCCCATTTCTGGGTGCGGCCTGTCCAATGGCCTCAATGTTTCTCCTGCTCAACCCAATCTGGGATCCCTTCTTTCTCGCTTTCCAATTCAGCTTGCAGGGCCTGCAACTCTTCTGGGGAGAGGGAGCGGAGCCTCTCTTGAATCTGCTGGGTCTCGAAGCTGGCCCATTGAGCCTTCAGGGTCATTTCCCCACGCAGCACCCGCTTCAGGTAGCCAAAAGTCCACCCCAAGCAGGCCAATAGAAGCACCACGCTCGATATCTGCTGCGCGGCCCTCGTATCCAAGCCCGCCCAAAGCAGCAGGCCATAGAGGATCCCTCCCCCCAACAGCAGGGCTAAGCCTATAGCAAGAACATCCAATCTGCGCATGGCTCAGTGAACCGACAAACGGCTGACCTTACAGCGACCGGGGCTTGGGCCGAAACGTCATGAAGGGAGCCAAGAGCACCATGCCGGGAAAGAAAAACAAGACCAAGAAAAACATCAGCACCTTTTCCCAAGCACTGCCTGAAGTCCAGCGTTTGTCCACGTACAGCAGAGACAACAGAGGCAGCACCAGCAGATAGAGAACAGCCAAACCGGCATAAGTTAACCCGATCAACGATGGAGTAGAAGCCATGTCGAGTGCGTCCTGCAGCTATTTGACCTGTGTCCAACAAGTCTAACAGCATTGTTAACGGCATTGTGAAGAGATTTGTCGGCTGAAGGAAGTCGGTAACTCGGCCAACTGACTACAAACTGGTGCTGATCGCCCCAACGGGGCAGGTGGCAACACACTGTTCGCACATGACACAGCGGTTGCGAGAGAACTCCAGCTTCCAGTTGGGAGCAGAAATCTTCAAGGCCTCGGTTGGGCAAACTCCCGTACACAATCCACAGTCCACGCACAAGTCTGGGTCGATTTGAATTTCCTTGGCCCGTTCAGTCACCTCAATGCCCAAAGACTGTACCCATTCCAATCCTGCTTCCACCTGGTCGATATCCCCCGACAGCTCCACCACCAAAGTACCCACTTCGTTGGGGGCTACCCTGGCGCGCACGATATTGGCAGCCACATCGAAGTCTTTGGCCAACCGATAGGTGAGAGGCACATTCACCAAATGGCGGGGGAAAATGAGGGTGACTCGTTTGCGCACGGATCTTGAGTGTTTTGAGTGCAGCAACTTCCTTCAGTATGGCAGGCTTGTGAGGTTCAGTTTGGCCGTGAATGCAGCTCACTTCCACCCTCCACAGGACACCCAAGGCGAACCCCACAGCGGTAGGGCGGGGCTTTGAACCCAGTTTTTCGGTGAGCTCAGCTTCTTGGGAAGATCACCAGAGGCAGCGCGTGAGACAACGGCGCCATTATCAGCGTGCCCCTCTCACCAAAAGCTATCTGTGGAAGCCGACCCAGAGCCTGCCACAATAGGATGGAGAGCGTCCCCGATCCCTATGAACCCATCTTTTGCTCAGCCCCGTCTCAACTCAGAGCAGTACCGCCAGATGCTGGTGCGGGATGGCGAACGTCGCTTCCGCGAGTGGCACACTGCCTTCCTCAAGTATCAACAGCAGTTTTTGCAAGAGATGAAGCAACTGCGTCTCCAGGGTTCCTTGCATCGCTGAATGGTTAATGCCCACCGTCCCCACCTTGCACCCGCTGCCAGTCTTCTCCAAGCCCGATCCCTCCCCAAGGCCTACGGCCTGCCAAGGCGAACGGCAAGAAACCTTGGAATTGCTGGAGTGGCCCCGCCTTTGTCAGCACTTGGCCACCTTTGCGGCCACACCCTTGGGCCGCCGCGCCTGCTTGGAGCTGGATCCCTGGCAGAGCCGCGCCGACAGCGAAGCCTACCTTGAGCAGACGGAAGAGGCGATCCGCCTCGATCGCACACAGGCCGGGGGACTTTCTATGGCAGGGATCCACAACTTGCTGCCGGCTTTGGAACGGGCCGAACGGGGGGGGATCCTGAGCGGGGAAGAGCTGGTGCAGATCGCTACAACTCTGGGGGCAGCCCGCCGCATCCGCCGCCTGATCGACGACCACGACCATCTGCCACGCTTGCAAACTTGGGTGAGCACCCTGCGCACCTACCCGGAGCTGGAGCAGGAGATCTTCCGCTGCCTGGAGGAACATGGCGAGGTGCGGGACAGCGCCAGCCCTACCCTTGCGGATCTGCGCCAGCAGCAGCGGCGGCAACGCAGCCAGATCCAAGAGCAGCTGCAACAATTGATGAGCCAGTATCCCCAGGCGCTGCAGGATACCCTGATTGGCCAGCGGCAGGGGCGGTTTGTCCTGATGGTCAAGGCCACCCATCGGGATCTCATCCGCGGCATTGTGCATGACAGCTCTGCCAGTGGGGCCACCCTCTATGTGGAGCCCTACGCCGTGGTGGAACTGGGCAACCGCTGGCGAGAAACCCAAGTTCAGATTCAGGCGGAGGAAGAGCGGATCTTAGCCGCGCTCTCGGCTCAGGTGGCAGCCGTGGCCACCGATCTGGAGCATCTGCAGGGGGTGATGGTGGGGTTGGATGTGGCTCTGGCTCGGGGTCGCTACAGCCTCTGGCTGGAGGGCAATCGTCCCCAGTTTGTCTCGGCAGGATTGCGCCTGCGTCAGGCCAAGCACCCCCTGCTGCTCTGGCAGTCCCGCGCCGCCGCCCCTTCGGAGGGTCAAGGCTCTGCCGTTGTCCCTATCGACTTCACCCTCGCGGACTCCATTCGTGTCGTGGTTATCACCGGCCCCAACACCGGCGGCAAAACCGTTGCCCTGAAAACCCTGGGCCTGCTGGTGCTCATGGCCAAGGCGGGGATCTTCCTGCCGGCTCAGGATCCGCCCCAGCTGCCTTGGTTCGACGGGGTTTACGCCGACATTGGGGACGAGCAGTCGCTGCAACAAAATCTCTCCACCTTTTCGGGGCACATCCGCCGCATCAGCCGCATCGTGCAGGCCCTGCAGTCTGCTCCGGAGCCGGCCCTTGTCCTGTTGGATGAGGTGGGGGCGGGCACGGATCCCACCGAAGGCGCTGCCCTGGCGGCTGGGCTATTGGAGTACCTCTCGGAAAGGGCACTGCTCACCCTGGCTACCACCCACTACGGCGAGCTAAAGGCCCTGAAATACCAACATCCCTGCTTTGAAAATGCCTCGGTGGAGTTCGACGAGGTCACCCTGGCCCCCACCTATCGCCTCTTGTGGGGGATCCCAGGCCGCTCCAACGCCTTGGCCATTGCCCAACGGCTGCAGTTGGATCCAGAGATTCTGCGGCGGGCCCAGCGGCACCTGCAAGGGGAAAGCCAGGTGGATAGGGTCATTGCCGGCCTGGAAGCGCAGCGGGCTCAATTGGAAGAGCGGGCGGCCCAGGTGGGATCCCTGCATCGAGAGCTGGAGAGCCTATATCAACAAATGCAACAGCGTAGCCGCCAAATCGCCGAGCGAGAAGCCCGGCTGGAGCAGAAGCAAAACCAAGAACTGCAAGCCCTGTTGGCTGCTGCCCGTCAGGAAGTGGCTGCCGCCATCCGCAGATTGCAGCAGGGAGAGGATCCCCAACGCATTACTGCCGAGCTGGCGCAAATCCAGCAGCGCTACTCTCCCCCACCGCCGCCCGTGGATATGGAGTTTGTGCCAGAGGTGGGAGATCGGGTGCGGCTGAGAGGCTTGGGTCAGACGGGGGAAGTGATCGCCATCGAAGGGGATGTGTATGTGGTGCGCAGCGGCATCCTCAAATTCACAGTGCCACGGGGGCAGTTGGATCCCATTGACGAACACCAGGCTAAGCAACGCCAACGCCCCAAAGCCCCACCTCCCTCCCCTGCAGCCACCGCTCCCCTGAACCTGCGCACCAGCCAGAACACCCTCGATCTGAGGGGGAAAACCGTTGCTGATGCTGAGGCCATTCTGGAACAGCACTTTGCCCAAGCTCCTCCCGGCCCGGTTTGGATCATCCACGGCCACGGCACAGGGCGCCTGAAAGCCGGCGTCCAGGCTTATCTCCAAAATCACCCGCGCGTTCAGCGTTTTTCAGCCGCTGATCCCGAAGACGGCGGTACTGGAGTGACCGTGGCTCATTTACAGTGAGGCTTGTACAGTGAGGCTTGCCAGTGCCAGAAGGGAGTAGGGGTGGTCGCGTTGGCATTCTCGAGTCGGAGACCGGACAAGTGCCGGGCAATGTCTCAAGCTTGACTGTGGAGCACTGCCGCTGCTGAGCTGACGGGCTGGGATCCCTTCTGTTGCCGCTGGCTTTGCCAGAGCCAGTAGCCCCGCACCAGTTGGCTATCCCCAATGAGCTTCAACATCACCGCCACCGTTGCACCTGTCCAACTGAGAGGCCCAAAGGCGGCGCCTGCTGCTGCCAACAGCGCCAACCCAGAAAGATTTAGCCCCAAGCCTTGCACCCACATCCACAAGACAGTCTCGCGCTCTGACATCTGTCAGCTCCTAGAGGAGAAATAGGATAGCCCTACTGTCCTGAATCTGAGCAGAGACGGGGATGGGGTTGAACCTTGGCACGGCTGCCCAAAGCTGCACACTTGGGGGGGGCGGTACTCCCTAGGGATTGGCTGCTTGACCCATCCACTCCTGCAATCGGGCCAGGGCCAGCCGCTTTTGGGCGGCAGAGCGTACCGTACCCTCCGTGAGCCGATTGAAGCCATGCACCAACCCCTTGCCCCCCAAAGCCACCAGCGTCACCCGATGGGTTTGGCCTGGCTCAAAACGCACCGCATTGCCGGAAGGGATGTTGAGGCGCATGCCAAAGCTGGCGGCGCGATCGAAAACCAGGGCTCGGTTCACCTCAAAAAAGTGAAAATGGGATCCCACCTGAATGGGCCGATCCCCTCGGTTGGTAACCTCCAGGGTCACGGTGGCCCGTCCGACGTTGGCTTGGATGGGATCCTCTGCCAGCAACAGTTCCCCTGGGATCAGGGCCGGCTCTGCGTTGGCAGCAGGGTTGGTTCTGGATTGGCGAGCCATGGGGACGACCTCCTGAAGTCTCTGGGTCTTTGGAGCATCTGGGGGATCCCTAGCGAATGGGATGGTGTAGGGTAACCAGCTTGGTTCCGTCGGGGAAAGTAGCCTCCACTTGAATTTCCGGGATCATCTCTGGGATCCCGGGCATTACGTCCTCGCGGGTCAGCCACGTCAGCCCCTCGCTCATCAATTGGGCGACTGTTTTCCCCTCCCGCGCCCCTTCCAAGACTGCTGCGCTCAAGTAGGCCACCGCCTCAGGGTAATTGAGTTTGAGGCCCCGCTGCCGCCGATCCCGAGCCAACTGGGCAGCCAGGTAGATCAACAACTTGTCTTTCTCCTGGGGGGATAAGTACATGGGGCAACCTCAAAGATAAAAAAGGATACAAAGAGGACAGCAGCAGGCCCAGTTGGCCTAGAGTTGACCGAACTCATGCGCAGAAATCCCCAGTCTTGGCGCAGCGGACTGTTGCTACGCAACAAGGTGGCTAGCCGTAGTTCATCTTCTACCACCTCTGGGCAAAAAAGGGGAGCCCAGGCTACAAGAGATTTCACTCTCTCCTGCACAAGCAGCAGTCTCAACCTCTTCCGACATCGGGTTTTGCAACTTCCTTCCTAGGCAACCCGCTATATAAAGAGTAACAATAGATGCATATAGATTAGAAGATGTAAAAGTCTGTCTGGATTCCTATCTCAGCTCTGAGTTGGTTTATCCTGGAGCAATTTACCGGCTCTGTATTAACAGTTTCCTTTGATAGGCGTTGACTGGGTTCTTTTGATCGGCTATGAAACTCGAACTGACTCCCCGCCAGCGGAAGATTCTCTGGGCGACAGTGCGTAGCTACATTGCTACAGCTGAACCTGTCGGTTCCAAAACCTTGGCCCAGTCCTACAACTTTGGGGTAAGCACGGCCACCATTCGCAACGACTTGGCCACCCTTGAGCAAGTGGGATTGCTGTTTCAGCCTCACACCTCCGCCGGACGGGTTCCTTCCGACTTTGGCTATCGGGTTTATGTCAACGATTTGTTGACCTCTGCCAACAGCGGTGGGATCCCCCACGATGCTCCTCAGCCGGATCCCCATCCCGCTCTGCAACAGTTGATGGATCAGCTTGGCCGTGAGCTGGGAGACGACCTAGACAGCCTCCTGCAAAGGGTAGCTCAGCTTTTGGCCCATCTGAGCGGTTGCATTGCTCTCATCACTCCTCCTCAGGGGCCGGTGGTAGCCATTCATCATGTGCAGTTGGTGTCGGTAGCGCCAGGGCGGGTGATGGTGTTGGTGGTAACCGACTCCTATCAAACCCATTCAGCTCTGGTCAGCCCCCCCGACTGGCCCAGCGACTCCCGAGAGGATTTGGAAGATGAATTGCAATTGCTCAGCAACTTTCTCACCCTGAAGCTGCGGGGCAAAACCTTTGCCGAGTTGCAGGATCTGAGCTGGCTGAAACTGGATGAAGAATTTCGTACCTACGGCCATTGGCTCCAGCAACTGCTGCGCTCGGTGGTGCAACGCTGTCTACAGCCCTCTCTGGGGCAGGTGTTCAGTGCCGGTATGGCCGAGTTGATGCGTCAGCCGGAGTTTTCCCAGGCCCGGCAGGTGCAGGCAGTGATGCAGTTGATCGAGGAGGGAGCCAAGCAACTTCAGGGGATGATTGGGCTCCATTTTGCCGATGGGGGTTTGCCCTCTCTGCCGAGCTTAACGGAGATGGATCAGGAGTCGGGACAGTCTGCCCGCAAGACCCCGGTGATCATCTACATTGGCAGCGAGAATCCACTGGAGTCTCTGCACCACTGCACGGTTATCGCCTCCACTTACCACCGTCGCTCGGCTCCTCTGGGTACGGTCACCTTGCTGGGGCCGACCCGAATGGCCTACGAACGCAGCATTGCTGCTGTGCAGGCGGTGGCCTCTCATCTGACCCGAGCTCTTGCCTAAGGGATCCCATAGCGGCAGGTAGGGTCTGGGTTGTACGTGAGCAATAGCAAGCTGTGGCCAGGCTCTCTCCTCTCCACCTGCGGGTACAGTGCGCCATTCGGCAGCAGCAACTTCTTCACCCAGGCCAGCGACTGCTGGTGGCTTTTTCGGGCGGGCAAGATTCTTTTTGCCTGCTCCAGATCTTGCGGGATTTGCAGCCTCGCTGGGGCTGGCAGATATTTGTTCTGCATTGTGATCACCGCTGGTCGGCAGATGAAACGGAGTGTGCTCGCTTTTTGCAGGGGTGGCTGCAGCAGCAGGGACTGCCTCATGCTGTTGAGACTGCGGATCCCATCCGCCGAGACGAAGCAGGGGCCAGGGCTTGGCGCTACCAACAACTGGAGAAATGGGCCCGCACCTGGGACTGCAGCGCCGTGGTGATGGGGCATACGGCCAGCGACCGGGCCGAGACATTTTTATGGAACTTGCTGCGAGGGACAGGAGCCGCCGGGCTGAGCAGCCTAGATTGGCAGCGTCGCCTGGACGACCGGGATCCCACCTCTGCCCAGGTGGTGCGACCCCTGCTGGGTCTATACCGTTGGGAAACCGAACAATTTTGCCAGCAGCACCAATTGCCGGTCTGGCCGGATCGCAGCAACCAAGATCTGGCCCATGGCCGCAACCGTCTCCGCCTGGAGGTGATGCCCTACTTGAAGCAGCACTTTAATCCGCAACTGGAAGCGGCCCTGAATCGGGCTGCCACGCTGCTCCAAGCAGAACATGAGCTGGTGGTAGCCCAAGCAGCTCAGCTATGGCAGCAGGTGTATGAGCCCGCTTTGCCAGGGCTGCGACGGGATCCCTTGCGGGCTGCCCCCTTGGCTCTGCAGCGGCAGGTGATGTTTCAATTTTTGTCTTTGGTGCTGCCCCACCACCCCACCTTTGACCAGGTAGAAGCCGGGATCCAGCTCTTAAAAGCAGACCGAGGCAGCCGTAGCCCCGATTATCCAGGTGGGCACTGGCTGGAAGTGAAAGGGGATCACTTGGTTTGTTTCCATTAATTTTTCCATTAATTCCACTTCCCCGAAGGGAAGCAACCACTCGATCCGTCATCTCTCCCCTCTCCACCTTCCAGTTTCCATTAATTCCACTTCCCCGAAGGGAAGCGACTGGCCGGCATACTTGTTACCAGCTCCGGATAAACCACGTTTCCATTAATTCCACTTCCCCGAAGGGAAGCGACTGATTCATTAATAGTAAGTATCACCACTGATTGTGGCAATACTTGGATACGATTAGCATCTTATGGTAATAATACAGGCCCGAGTCCATTGGCTACAGCACCTGATATGACCACTGCATTTGTACCTACCCCATCACAATGGGCAACCAAGACAATAGATTTAAGCCCGTATGCTTCTCAAACCGCCGCCGGAATCAGATTCCAATTGCGAAGTGGATGGGGAAATGTTACTTATCTGGATGATATAAACATTAGTGCTGCAACCAATACACCACCAAGCGCTTCTTTTAATGTTTCATCAACTAACATCTGTGCAGGGCAAAGTATTACATTTACCAATACATCTACCAATGCTACTTCCTATAGCTGGTCCTTCCCCGGCGGAACTCCTTCGACAAGTACAGCTGCCAGTCCTACTGTAACATTTAATTCAGCGGGGACATATACTGTAACATTAACAGCTAGCAATTTAAACGGAACAAACACGGCAACAGCCAGTATTGTGGTGAATCCTTTGCCCACACCTACTATAAGTGGTGGCGGTACTATTTGTCAGGGAAGCTCTGTAAATCTTACTGCTTCTGGTGGTAATAGTTTTACTTGGAATACAGGTGCTAATACTGCTTCCATCAATGTAAGCCCTGCATCCACTACTACCTATACCGTTACAGCCACAGCTACTAACGGATGTACAGCAACTGCGACTGCATCGGTTACAGTACTTAACTGTTCTTCGGTGGATGAAGTGATGAATACCTCCAACTTTTTGGTGTATCCCAATCCGGCTACTGATATGATTACCATTGCTCTGCAATTGGCTTCTGCCGAACCGTTGAAAGGAGAACTGATAACAACACTGGGTCAGGTGTTGCAGCAATTTACCATTGCTCCATCTCAGCAGCAAATAACTTTGATCACAGACGGATTGTCTTCTGGAATTTATCTTCTTAGAATATCTGACGGAAAACAAGCGATAACACAACGCATCATGGTTGTAAAATAAATCAGAAAGCCCCGGTTACAGGGCTTTTTTGTTTGTGTTTTCTTACTAGGATTAAGCAATGATAGTCTTTGAAAATTCTTCGCAGAATGTGCGTATCTCATTTCGAACCATACGAAATGCATGCATAATTTCTTCTTCACTTCCGGTTGCTTTGTCAGGATCAGAAAAACTATGATGTATGCGAATGGAATTACCTGGTATGTACGGACAGTTTTCTCTGGCATGATCACATACCGTGATGATGTAATCAAAGGGTATGTTTAAGTATTCATTTACATGGTTGCTGGTATGATGACTGATATCAATTCCATCTTCCTTCATGATTTGTATGGCTCTCGGATTTACGCCATGTATCTCAATACCGGCACTGTAAATATGAGCTTTACCTTGTAACAGATTTTCTAAATAACCATGTACCATTTGACTACGGGAGCTATTACCTGTGCATAAAACCAAGATTTTTTTCATTTAATACCTCCAACTGTTAGCGATGGCTACCAACGATAACATGATGGGTACTTCTATGAGTACACCAACCACCGTGGCTAACGACGCACCTGAATTAAGACCAAAAAGTGATATGGCCACGGCAACTGCGAGTTCAAAAAAATTACTGGCACCAATCATCGCAGCCGGTGCACAAACCGGATGTGATAAACGGAGCAATTTTCCACCCAGCCAGGTTATAAAAAATATGAAGTAGGTTTGAATGGTCAGTGGTATGGCTATCAACAAAATGGTGTATGGATGATCCAGTATGTGTTCGCCCTGAAAGGCAAAGAGTAAAACCAGGGTTGAAAGCAATGCTAGTATGGAAACAGGACGAAGTGCCGGAAGAAATTTTTGTTCAAACCAATCCTTTCCTTCTCGTTGAAGCAATATCCGATTGGTCAGATAACCCGTAGTTAGCGGTATAACAACAAAAACAACCACCGAAGTAATCAGTACTTCATACGGTATCTGTATGTTGGTTACTCCCAGCAGCAATTTTACAATGGGTACAAATGCAACCGGCAGAATAAGATCGTTGACTGAAACTTGTATTAACGTATAATTGGCATCGCCTTTTACCAAATAACTCCACACAAACACCATGGCTGTGCAGGGTGCGGCACCCAGCAGAATGGCGCCTGCCAGGTACTGGTCTGCATCTTCCGGAGTGATCCAGGTAGCATACAGATTTTTAAAGAAAATCCATCCAAACAATGCCATGGTGAAAGGTTTGATCAGCCAGTTTACAGTAACTGTCAGCGCCAGCCCTTTCCAATTTTTTGAAACACCGCCTATCGATGAAAAATCAATCTGTACCATCATCGGGTAGATCATCATCCAAACCAACACCGCTACCGGAATGTTGATGGTATATATCTGCCAGCTTTCAAGCACCGAAACAGAATTCCCCAGTATTTTCCCAAGACCAATGCCTGCAGCAATGCATAGCGAGACCCAAACGGTAAGGTATTTTTCAAAAAACTTCATGGGTTGAAATTTAATTACAGCGTTTCCATTAATTCCACTTCCCCGAAGGGAAGCGACTCCCCCCGATTATAACCCTTGCCCAGAGGTCTTGTTTTCGGCTGCAATTTCCCCTTGTTTTTCTCCGCCGAGGGGCCTGAAACCCTTGCCCAGAGCGGGATCGACCGGGTCAACGGAAGAATCAGGGTTTGAGGTTTGTCGCCGACCCTGTCGCTAACCATGTTGGTGTAGAAATTAACATGGATCCTGGGGTCGCTGCCTGGATAGGTTGGGGGCTTGGGCCAGCCCTGGGCAATGGGGCTTGCTGGTGGCGTCCGTAGAACAGAGTCTATGAGAGAATCTCTCGGCCCAACCGTGGGAAAAGTGTCGAGCATGTTAAAAGTAGACGAAAATGAGATCTCGATAGGATGCCAGTTTGCCTATCGACTGTTGTCGCTATAGTGGCTGAACACCATGCTGGATCCCCTTTTGGAAGAGAAAATCCGTGAGCAAATCCGCACCCACAAGGTGCTCATCTACATGAAGGGCACCCCGGAAATGCCCCAATGTGGGTTTTCCTATGCCGCCGTTCGTGTGCTGGATAGTTTGGGCTTCCCCTACACGGCGATTAACGTACTCGAGGATCCTGAGATCCGCCAGGGGATTAAAGAGTTTTCCAACTGGCCTACTATCCCGCAGATTTATATTGATGGGGAGTTTGTGGGCGGTTGCGACATCATCCAAGAGATGCACGCCCGCAACGAGCTGCGTCCGCTGGTCGAGGCAGCCTTTGCTAAGGCCACGGCTCAATCTTAAGGGATCCCATCTCATCCAGAGGGGTTGCCATGCTTACCCCCGACTACCTTCGGCAGCACCTGATGGAGAAGCTGCAGGCTCTTCATGTGCAGGTGGAGGATGAGTCCCACCTTCACATCGGCCACGGGGGCGGGACAGGAGGGCACTACCGAGTTCAAGTAGTGTCGCCTTCGTTTGTCGGCAAAACGACCCTACAGCGACATCGCCTGGTGTATGCCGCTCTGGCGGAACACATGGGGCGGAGCATTCATGCTTTGGCCCTGCAAACTTACAGCCCTGAAGAGGTTTCTGCGCAAGGGATCCCTGAGCAGATCGGCTAGCATAGAGGGCAAAATCGCGGCCCCATCAGGGCAGAGGAGGGAGCATGGCAACTCTTTTGGCCACCTGGCTGATGTCAGCCTTGAGTGTAATGATCCTGGCTTGGCTTTTGCCCGGGATCCACGTCTCCGGGTTTGGCGGGGCTTTGGTGGCGGCTCTGGCCATTGGTCTGGTCAATGGTTTGGTTAGGCCGATTCTCCGGCTGATCACCCTGCCGATTACGGTTCTTACCCTGGGTTTGTTTTGGCTGATTTTGAACGGCATTTGTCTAGCCATTGCCGATAAGCTGGCCGGGAACGCTTTCAATATCGATAACTTCGGTTGGGCGTTCGTCGGCGCGATTGTACTTTCCATCGTCAGTGGCTTGGTTCAGCAGGTTTTTGAGCAAGGTGCGCCGAACTGACTTCGTCCCCAGCCGTGAGAGGGCAGGGTTTGGTTCAAGATTGCAGGGGGTACGCTAGGGGAACGTCAACACTCAGCCCGACGATAACCAAAACCAACTTTGAGGGATCCCGATAAGCTTTACTCCATTGGCCCTGCCCGCTAAGTTTTTGCCGCAGAACCATAGGATTCTCCACAGATAGCCTGCACAAGATCTGCCAATGGCTAACATCAGCAGGATATTGCGAGCAGGCGTTTGATCTGTGGCTGCTTTATCTAAGCCTAGCAAATCGATAGGAAACCAGTAGGGGATCAAGTTGGTCGATCTGCAACTCAGGAGCTGGTTGGTATGAAGGCGTTGCTGCTCTATCCGCGTTTTCCTCAATCATTCTGGTCTTACAATCGCACCATTGAGATGGTGGGGCTAAAAGCGCTAATGCCACCTCTTGGCTTGATCACCGTTGCTGCTTTGCTGCCCCAACACTGGGAGATTCGCTTTGTGGATCGCAATGTAGCTGATGAAACAGAAGCCGATTGGCAGTGGTGCGATCTGGTGATCTTGTCAGCCATGTTGGTGCAGAAGCAGGATTTCCACGCCCTCATTCGCAAAGCGGTGCAGTTGGGCAAAAAAGTAGCGGTGGGCGGACCCTATCCAACTTCTGTGCCACAGGATGCCCTGGAATCTGGTGCTCACTATTTGGTTTTGGATGAAGGGGAAGTGACCATACCGGCCTTTGTCAAGGCTCTAGAAGCTGGGCAAGAGTCGGGCATTTTTCGGGCTGCGGAAAAACCGGATGTAACCCAAAGTCCTTTGCCAAGGTTTGATCTGCTGCGTATGGATCAATACTTCATGATGTCAGTCCAATTTTCGCGAGGTTGCCCCTTCAATTGTGAGTTTTGCGATATCATCTCTCTTTACGGACGCAAGCCAAGAACCAAAGAGCCAAGTCAAATGCTAGCTGAGCTACAGGCCCTCTATGACTTGGGCTGGCGGGGTTCGGTATTTGTAGTGGATGACAATTTTATCGGCAATCAGCGCAACGTCAAGCGATTTTTGCGAGAGCTGATCCCTTGGAGCCAGGAGCGCAATTACCCATTTACCTTTATGACAGAGGCTTCAGTCAACCTGGAGGAAGACGAAGAGCTGATGAGGTTGATGGTAGAAGCGGGGTTCTATGCTGTCTTTTTGGGCATTGAGACTCCAGACCAAGACAGCTTACAGATGACCCAAAAGCTCCAGAATACCCGCCACCCTTTGGTGGAGGCCTGTCGCAAGATCAACGAGGCCGGACTGCTGATCTACGCTGGGTTTATTCTGGGCTTTGATGGAGAGCGGCCAGGAGCAGGGGAGCGCATTCAGGCTTTTGTCGAGCAAACCGGTATTCCTCAGCCAATGCTGGGCATTTTACAGGCTTTGCCAAACACACAGCTCTGGAATCGCTTGAAGAAAGAGGAACGGTTGCTGGAAGGGATCGGCGTGACTGAGTTCGGCGATCAAAATACGCTGATGAATTTCATTCCCACCCGTTCTCTATCGGAGATTGCCCGAGAGTATCTGGAAAGTTTTTGGAAACTGTATGATCCTGCGCGATATTTATCTCGCTGCCTGCAACAGTGCCTGAATATCGGCATCAAAGATGGCCGACGGCAAATGATGAAGCTGCCCCTTCGCAAAGGGATCCACCTGCTTCTACAACTCATCTGGCGGCAAGGGATCCTTCATCCCGAAATCCGCGCCCAATTTTGGCGGCAGCTATGGACGATTTGGCGACAGAAACCGAGCCTGCTGAACCTATATTTGGGCCTCTGCGCTGCAGGAGAACACTTTTGGGAATATCGGGAATTGGCCCGCGCCCGGCTTACCCAGCAACTGGGATACGATCCTTTGCTGGCCAGCTCATCTTGACAGTATTTCTGGGGGAATGGTCTATCGATAGAGGATGCCCGGATGGGGCCTATGCGGCGACGACAGTTGGGGGCGATGGTGCTGGGATCCCTGTGGGCTGTTTGGGGAGGCTCTCGGCAGGCCCAAACGTCCGGGCGCGGAGATTGGCTGGCCGTGGAGCTGTTCAGCCGCTGGAGTGCGGATCCCTTGGCCGAGTTGGAGCTGATGGGCCCTTTTGTTTTAAATCAGCAGCCTTTTCCAACAGGCACCTGGAAGTTACAGGTGCGCCGCCAAGAGCTCCTTCTGACCGGGCCGGGACAGCCTCGTCGCTACCAGGGATCCCTTTGGCTACAGGGGGGAGCTCTGCGCTCCCTCGCAGGGGAGGAGCGTCGCTATCGGGGCTGGGTACAGATTCGTCCCAAGGGTTTAGGTCGCCTGCATCTGGTGAACTGGGTCAAGTTGGAAGACTATCTGCTGGCTTTGGTGCCCAGCGAAATGCCTGCCGATTGGCCAGCCGCCGCCTTGCAGGCGCAAGCCATCTTGGCCCGTACCTTGGCCGTTCCCCATCTGCACCCCGGCCCCAGAAGAGAATGGCCCTCTACCTCGATAAGGCTATTGCAGGATTCCACCGCCCACCAGTTCTATGGTGGCCTGGCCTATGAAACGGCGGCGACCACTGCTGCGGTGCAGGCAACCCGAGGGCAGATCCTAACCCATGCCGGCCAGCCGATAGAGGTTCTGTTTCACTCCACCTGCGGCGGTCACACCAGTGCCAACCAGGATATTTTTGCCCCACCCGCCCGCCCCTACCTACAAGGGGTGATCTGTGACGGGTGTCGCGCCTCTCCTTTCTATGGCCCTCACAGCGTCCGACTCAGCCGACGGGAGTTGGAGCCAGCCTTCGGCAACGGCGATCTGGAGATTGTGCAGTCGGATCCCTGGGGTCGCCCCCTGCGCATCCGCGTTGGATCCCAACTGTTGACTGGCCAAGAGTTTGTGCTGCGCCTTGGCCAAACCCTGGGTTGGGGGATCCTCCCCAGCAACCGCTTCACATGGGAACGTCTCCAGCCAAAGGCCGGCCAGCAGGAAGTGTACCTTTTCACCTATCGTGGGGCCGGCCATGGGGTGGGACTGTGTCAGTGGGGATCCCGTGGCTTGGCCGAGAAGGGCTACACGGCGCCGCAAATTCTCAATCACTACTTCCCCGGCACCCAGGTGATAACGTTGAGCTGAAGGCTGTTGGCCCCGACTCCAACTCTCATTTACTCCCGTGTCCCTTGCACACCCCCATCGTCGCCATCCTGCCTACTGCTACTGCAGTGAGCTGGAACACGCCCAGATTCCCAAGCGCCAGCAGCAGGATCCCTTGCCGTTTGCAGAAGCAATGGGTTGCATTGCCAATCAGGAAGCCGCCGTGGCCGCTGCTTGCGGCCCTTGGAGCAGTTGTTTCGTCAGCAAAGCTGCTACATAGCCGATCCCTGAGCCACCTTGAGCAGGCGACCTTGGGCCATCGCACCCCAAGAAGCTGACCTCAGGCGGGGGCTTTGGGGGTGATCTTCACAATGGTGGGACGGGATCCCACCTGGGCTGACCCATTCGCTTGCGGCTCTTTGGCCATCCCGCCGCCGGTGGAAGTTGTTTGTGCTTTACGCCGCTTCTGCGGCACAGCATCTCCAGCCGGCTGGGCTGTAGGGCTGCTGGAGGCAGCTTTGGCTTGGGCTTTACCTGCAGAAGCGGTCGAGCGGCTTTTCCCCTTGACCTCTGCAGAAGAGACTTCTTTTTCAGCCAGCACCTGCAGGGCCATTTCCAGGGTAACCGCTTCGGCAGGGATCCCTTTGGGCAAAGAGGCATTGACCTTGCCATGTTTGACATACAGCCCGTAGGGGCCGTCGTGCAGATTGACCGGCTCACCATCCTCAGGATGGGATCCCAGCTCCCGCAGCGGCTTGGCCGAGGCGCGCCCACGGCCTTTCTTGGGCTGGGCCAGCAGCTCCAGCGCCCGCTCCAGGCTGATGGTCAGCACATCCTCATCGGCGGGCAGAGAGCGAAAATCGCCATCGCAGACCACGTAGGGGCCGAAGCGGCCAATGCCGGCCTGCACTTTTTTCCCCGATTCCGGGTGTTCCCCCAAGGTGCGGGGCAAGCTCAGCAACCCCAAGGCGATCTCTGGCGTAACCTGATCCGGTTTCAGCCCTTTGGGCAGAGAGGTGCGCTTGGGTTTTTTGTTGTCCTCAGAAACTTCCCCCAACTGCACATAGGGGCCATAGGGGCCCTGCGGGATCACGTAGATGGGCTCTTGGGTTTCCGGGTGAAAGGCAATGGGCTTGGGGCCTTCCTGCTTCCGCTGGATCAGCTCCGCGATGTGTTCTGCGCTCAGATCGGCGGGGGGAATATCCTCCGGCAGGTTGGCGCGCACCTCTCCGGACTCGGTTTCGACCGCCACATAGGGGCCATAGGGGCCAATGCCGATCTTGACAGGCAGGTTCTCCAGATGGATGGAGCGGGCCAGGCCGGAATCAATTTCCAGCTCGCGCGCCTTCACCTGTCCCTCGAGACCCTGCTCGCCCAAGAAGAAATGGCGCAGATAGGGCAGCCACTCCGCCTGTCCAGAAGCAATGTCGTCCAGCGTTTGCTCCATCTCGGCGGTGAAGCGGGTATTCACCAGGTTGGGAAAGTATTTTTCCAGTAGCTCGGTGACTGCAAAAGCCGTGTAGGTGGGCACGAGGGCACTTCCCATCGGCCTGACGTAGCCACGGCTCATGATCGTATTCAAGATGGTGGCGTAGGTGCTGGGGCGGCCAATGCCCTCACTTTCCAACACCTTGACCAAGGAGGCTTCCGTATATCGGGCCGGGGGCTGGGTTTCGTGGGCAACGGGTTCCAGCTTCCGGCAGCGGAGGGGATCCCCCTGCCGCAACAGAGGCAGATGCACCTCCCGATCTTCCAAAGCCGCCTCTGGGTCGTCGGATCCCTCCACATAGGCGCGGAAAAAGCCGGGAAAATCGATGCGCTTGCCGCTGGCCCGGAACACCGCATCGTCTACGGCGATGAGTACGATGGTGTGGGTCTGCCGCGCCTCAGCCATTTGGCTGGCGACGGTGCGCTTCCAGATCAGGTCGTAGAGGGCCAGCTCCTGGCCGGAGAGGGGGGTTTGGCTGGGCAGGCGAAACTCTGATCCAGCAGGACGAATGGCCTCGTGGGCTTCTTGCGCCCCTTTGGTTTTGGTGGTGTACTGACGGGGCTCGGGGCTGAGATATTCTCTGCCGTACATCGACTCCACGCAGGCGCGGGCAGCGCGGATGGCCTGCTCCGACAGGTGGACCGAATCGGTGCGCATGTAGGTGATGTAGCCCTCTTCGTAGAGCTTTTGGGCAATGCGCATCGTCTGCTGGGCCGACAGGTGCAGCTTGCGGTTGGCCTCCTGCTGCAGGGTGGAGGTGGTAAAGGGAGGGGCAGGTTTGCGGGTGGAGGGGCGCTCTTCCACAGAGCTGACGATCCAGGCTTTTCCCAGCAAGCGATCCCGCAGGGCCTCGGCCTGGGCCTGATCCAACAACACCACATCCCGCCCGGCAATGAGCTGGCCGGTGCTGGGATCGAAGTCTTGCCCATTGGCCAGGCGTTTGCCACCCAAGCTCACCAGCTCTGCTGGAAAGACAGCCTGCTGGCCGGCGACGGTCGTTTTGGGCTGCAGCTCTGCTTTGAGATCCCAGTAGGAGGCTTTTCTGAAGGCGCGCCGCTCCCGCTCTCGATCCACCAAAAGCTTGACCGCCACCGACTGCACCCGCCCTGCCGAGAGTTTGGGGGCAATTTTTTTCCACAGCAGCGGCGACAGGGTATAGCCCACCAGGCGATCCAAGATGCGGCGGGTCTCCTGGGCACGCACCAGTTGTTCATCCACCTCACGGCAGTTTTGCAGCGCCTCCTGAATGGCCTCGCGGGTAATCTCGTGGAACACCATGCGGCGGGTGGGCACTTTGGGTTGCAGCACCTGTTGCAAGTGCCAGCTAATGCTTTCCCCTTCGCGGTCTTCGTCGGTGGCCAGGATCAGCTCGTCCGCCTTCTTGAGCGCTTCCTTCAGCTCCTTGACCACCTTTCTTTTGTCCTTGGGGATGACGTAGAGGGGCTCGAAGTCGGCGTGGACATTGACCCCCAGGCGGCTCCACTCTTCTCCTTTCAATTCTTCTGGAATTTCAGATGCCGAATCGGGAAGATCCCGCACATGTCCCATCGAGGCCTGAACCTCATACCCCGCAGGCAAGAACCCACGGATGGTACGGGCTTTGGTGGGAGATTCGACAATGACCAGCTTAGGCATAATTGAGGTTGGCAGCAATCGGCTTAGGTTGTCGCATTTCCCGCCCCAAGGATTGGGCGGGCCAGCATACACTGCAAGAGGTGCTTAAGATAGACAGCCTACTTTTCTGGAGCGTAGCAAGTCTACCTGCGCTTGACCAGCCGTCATCGGCGATGATCCGAGCGGTCTGGCCCCATCTGGCTGCTTTGTAGGACGATGAAACTACACCATTTTTCCATTCGCACCGCCGATATCTTCCGCTCCATCGCTTTTTACGAGGGGCTGGGCTTTGCGGTGGAAGAACGCTTTACTGCCGGGATCACGCTGGCCTGCTGGATGCGCGGCCCCTGGGGGCGTTTGGAGCTGATGCAAGTGCCGCAGCCCCATCCTGCCCCGGATCCCTTTGGGGATCCCCACTATGTGGGCTACTATCACCCCGCTTTTGAGGTGGGCCCCGAATGGGGATCCCTGGCCAACTACCTAGAACATTTGCGAGCGCAAGTGCCCCTTACCCTGCTGCTGCCGCCCCAGCTCCAGCAAATTGGGGGCCAGGTCTATGAAGTGGCGTTCATCGCCGATCCCGATGGCCTGCCGATCGAGCTCATTCGTCCCCAGGGATCCTCAGGAGAGAGTCTGCCCCAACGCCCAGAGGACATTAACTAATAAATAGTTGGATAACTAGTTGATGGGTTAGAGGATCTAATTTGGGTGGGAGCGGTCGTTCCCCCTTGTCCAGATCCTGGAGAGCCAACCCTAAAGCTAAGCTAGTAGAGCTTCTGGGGAACTTGAGAGAAGGGTTTGTTGGCCGCTTGTCAGCTAGAAATCGCAGGAGCCCCGCACTGTACCCGTAGGGTCAGTGTCGGGAGGAATGCGGAAGTTATGATAGAACCATGACCCAAGTCCTGA